>CACYBC010000111.1 GCA_902772615.1 uncultured Ruminococcus sp. | reverse complement strand
CAGATTGAGTCAGGAGCAGCTTGCTCATACTCTGATGCCGCTCGGAGACCTGTCCAAGGACGAGGTCAGGAAGATCGCGGAAGAGGCAGGCCTTCCGGTATTCTCCAAGCCGGACAGCCAGGAGATCTGTTTCGTGACTGACGGAAACTACGCAAATTTTATAGAGCAGCAGATGGGAGAGGGCATCTCCCCGGAAGGCAACTATATAGACGAGGACGGAAACGTTCTGGGCAGACACAAGGGAATAATCCATTACACGGTGGGCCAGCGCAAGAGACTGGGCATCGCCCTCGGAAAGCCCGCCTACATAAAGAAGATCATCCCCGAAACGAACGAGATAGTGCTGAGCACCGACGACGACACCTACTGCAGGACTGTGTTCTGCCGGGACTGCAATTTCCAGAGCATAGAAGCTCCGCAGGAAAGGCATCAGATCCGCTGCCAGGTCAAGATCCGCTACCGCCACGCGGGCCAGTACGCGCTGCTGGAGAAGAACGGGGAAGACGGAGTGAAGCTCACCTTTGAGGAGCCTGTCCGCTCAGCGACGCCGGGACAGTCCGCGGTGTTCTACGATGAAGACGGATGTCTCATCGGAGGAGGATTCATCTCGGTGACGGTCTTCGACTGAAGAGGTAAGAAAGATGGAGATAAAGGAAAACGTACTGAAGGAGTATCTGAAGAACGTATATTTCGTTTCAGGTACGGCGCTTGGCGGAAAGACGACGGTCACCAGGATGCTCGGAAAGAAATACGGCATCCCGGTCTTCGACTGCGACGATGAATTCGACAGGCACAGACTGACAGCTGTACCTGAGCTGCAGCCCAACATGTGCAGGCAGTTCAGGGACGCCGATGAGTTCTTTTCAAGGACCGTGGAGGAGTACAGAAGCTGGCTCATCGGAAGCAGTAACGAACAGCTTGATTTCGTGATCATGGATCTCGCAATTCTGGCAAAGGACGGACCTGTAATTGTTGACTGCGGCATCACCGTAGATCAGGCGAGGAGACTGTCTGACGTATCAAGGACCGTATTCCTCCTCAAGGAACCCGGGAACATCGTTGACGAGTACTGCAACAGGGAGGACCATCAGCCCTTCCGCAACTGGATACACAGCGCCACCGACTATGAAGCGGCGAAGAAGCTCTGCAGCGATACTCTGACTCAGATAAACAGCGAGTTCAGAAAAGAAGTCATGGACAGCGAGTTCTTCTGGCTTGACCGCTTTCAGGGCAGGACTGCGGAGGAGACCCTCGCGGAAGTGGAGAGACATTTCGGGTTAGTGAGATAGTAAAGACATGGCACAGATCAGGGAATACATACACACGGTCCAGTACTACGAGACCGATAAGATGGGAGTCACCCACCACTCCAACTACATCAGATGGATGGAGGAGGCCAGGGTGGATCTCCTTTCGCAGATCGGCTGGGATTACGGAAAACTGGAGGAGATGGGGATAGCTTCTCCGGTCGTGAGCATCAGCTGCGATTACAGGAAACCCACGACCTTCTCTGACAGGATATCGGTCAGGATCTGGGTGAAGGAGATAAAGTCCGTCACAATGCGCTTCTGCTATGAAATGAAGGATGAGAGCGGTGATGTCGTCTTCACGGCGGAGTCTCTGCACGGCTTCTTCCGCACGGACGGAAAGCCGCTTAAGCTGAAAAAGGAGTTCCCGGAGCTCTACGGTGCGCTGGAGAAACTGCAATGAAGTCGATACTCATCAGAGATACGACCCGCGAGGAGCGGGAACAGATAATCTCCTCGTCCCTCGACTGCGGAGGAGGCTGTGAGAACTGCTCCTCATGCTGGCTCGGAGGAGGAGATCCCTGGGAGATATACAGGGAATACATCGAAGGAAAGCGTGAGATCGCAGAGATCAACCTGGAATACAACGAGCGCTACCGCCACGGAAATCTGATCAAATAAGAACCTGTTACAGATAAATGGAACTGATAAAAGTTACGGAAAAAGACAGAGACCATCTGTGGAGCATACTGCAGGAGTATCTCCTCGAGATGTCGGGATTCTACGGCGATGAGCCGGATGAGAACGGGATCTTCGGGTACAGATACTTCGATGATTATTTCACGGACGAAAAAAGAATAGCCTTCTTCCTTTCGCAGGGAGAAGACCTAGTCGGATTCGTGATGCTGCATCCTTACTCCGCCCTCGGCGGTGAGACGGATCATGTTATTTCAGAGTTTACTGTTCTCCCGGCATTCAGGAGAAGGCATATCGCTGAAAGCGCTGCTGATGAGATCTTCCGCCGGTACAAGGGAAACTGGGAGATCAAGTACAGTGACAAGAACTCAGTTGCAGCGGCGTTATGGAACAGGGTGACCGAAAGATATCATCCGCTGAGGAAGGATCTCAGCGGTAATGAGAAGCTGCTAATGTTCAGAGTGAACTGACATATATTATTTAAAACTAATGATCCGGAGTTTTTCATGAAGAAGTGCTTCAAGATACTGGCAGCCGTCGCAGCTGCTCTTTTTCTTGTTTTCATAACGGTATTCGTTCTGGCAAAGAAGAAGATCATATTTCTCAACAGGTGGTTCGTAAACGAGAAAAACAGCACTATAGGAGTTGATATATCATCGTATCAGGCCGATGTAGACATGCAGAAGCTCAAAGAGCAGGGCATAGAGTTCATATTCATAAAGGCCAGCGAGGGAAGCTCGCATCAGGATCCCATGTTCGCTGTTAACTGGGAGAACGCGAAGGTTGCAGGACTGCCCGCCGGCGCGTACCATTTCTTCTCGTATGACAACCCCGGAAGCACACAGGCGGAGAACTTCATTGATGCTGTCGGTGAAGATATCAAAGGGCGTCTGGTGCCGGTGGTGGACGTGGAGTATTACGGTGACAAGGAGCAGAATCTGCCCGCTAAGGAGGATGTGATACGGGAACTCACCGTGTTCCTGGACGCGCTGGAAGCTCAGTACGGAGTCAGACCAATGATCTATACAAGGTCTGACATCTATGACAGGTATCTGGAAGGTTTCTCGGAAGAATACAAGATGTGGATGTCAAGCTTTTATACGCCTCTCAGATGGAACTATAAAGGCGACTGGTATGTATGGCAGTATCTCAACAGAGGCATCCTGGATGGATATACCGGAGGAGAGAGATACATCGACCTTAACGTTCTGAACAAGCAGAAAGATCTCAGCGATCTGATCGTCAAATAGCGGAGGGAAATAACATGATCGCTTTTATTTCCCTTTATAACAGAAGGCGAGAATACCCGAGCTTTCAAACATGGGATGAATCGCCCCATCAAACGACTGATCAGTCAATAACTGATCCAT
>CACYBC010000110.1 GCA_902772615.1 uncultured Ruminococcus sp. | reverse complement strand
CGCAGAAGTACAGATTGTTCATCATCCGGGAATATGCGCAGTTTGGCAGTGCGGGTCTGCAGCAACAGGAAACACCTCCTTTTGATAAGATCTCACAGATACATTCTATCAAGGACATTGTCCCTAAAAGCGGACAATGGGTAGTGTTTCAATCCCGAAAAACTGTTTTATTATTCTTCACAAAAAAAATAGTATTGGAGGCAGGCGCTCCTCCCACGACTGAAGTCACGGGTCTCCGCGCCTGAATTAGAATGAAGATCGTCAACAATAAGACTGAGAATCCGCTTAAGTACTACAGAGAGAAGACTTCCGAGTTCGATCCGAAGGAGCTCTCTCTTAAGAGCGGCGTTCCATTTGACGGAAAAGCATTTCATCTGACTGTGATGGGAAGACCGGTGAGCATGAAATGGCCGGAACTGGTGTGCCATTATGAAGACGACGGGAAAGAGACCAGCAGTTCAATCATCATACTTATGACCAGGCTCGTCATGTACGGGGTGCTTTCTCCCTCTAACGGAAAGATGCTCTCCTACATCGAGATCCCATGGGGAGCACATTATTTCAAGGCTTTCAAAGGCAGATGCCTTGACAGGCTAGCAGGAACTTACGGACGCAATGCAAAGAAGCTTGCGGCTGATGCAGCTGCGATAGGCGCCAAAGAAGTGGCGGGGGGGGACTGCTCGATAGAGTTCGACTTCATTCCCGGGCTCACAGTGCGTGCATCCGTGTGGGAGGGAGACGACGAGTTCCCGGCGAATGCCCAGATCACATTTTCTGACAATTATCTGACTGCGTTTGCCGCAGAAGAGATCGCGGTAGTAGGCGACACATTCATGAATGCATTGAAAGGCAGATGGTGAGTTCCGTCGAGGCGCTGCCGCAGGATGAACAGGAAAACAGGACTGATGCAGAAACATCAGTCCTGTTTTGAGTTAATCTGTAAATCTGATCAGACCGATCAAGGCTACATGTTGAGAAAGACCAGGAGCACCGTGACCAGGAATGCACCCTGAGCAAGGGTATTGCAGCTCTGTTCTATCCAGTTTGCTCTGGCTTCGGCTGCATCAAGTCTGGAGCTGAATGCTATCATTGCAGCCATTCCTAACACATGAAGGAGAGCGAAGAACACCGGTGCGGGACGCAGAGCTGCATCCCAGAAAGAACTCATATCACCGGCAAGACATCTGAGTATAAACCCGATGAGTATCACGGTCAGACCGGCCGGCATACCGATGCGCATCTGAACGAAAAGAGGCCAGACATTTTTCTTCCCGATGACTACTATGAGCTTCCATATCACCTTAAGCATCCCTGAAATAAAACAGACGACGCCTCCGATCAGAACAAGAAGACTTCCGGTCATCCTCCAGAGGAGAATACATGCAAGTCCGAACAGCAGAACGGGAACGAGATCAAATGCGGCCAGACTGATCGTATAGTTTTCCGGTACTGTATCTTTATTCATCTGAACCTCCACATACCTGACCGGCAGTTTTCAAATCCGGATTTTTCTTTAGGATATTTATTATTATATAATTTATTTTGAATGCGGCCAGTAATTCAGCTGATGCGGAAAGAGGAAAGGCGGATAAAAATCTCATGACCGATAAAAAGAAAATAAGGAGGATAGCCCTCACTGCCAGGAGGACCATGAGCCCGGAAGAGAGAAAAGATGCATCCAAGGCGATCACGGACCTGATTGCCGCCTCTGATGTATTCCGCATGGCAGAGACGGTCCTGATCTATAAGGCTATGCCTGACGAGGTCGACCTCGGGTTCCTCACGTGCCTGCCGGACGCGGAAGGGAAACGCTTCTGCTACCCCCGCGTCATCGGAGAAGGACATATGACGGCGCTGCTTCCCTGCGGACCGGACAGCTGGGGGAAAGGCAGCTTCGGGATCACGGAACCTGATGAGGCAAAATCATTGCCTGTGAGCCCCGAAGATATCGACCTCGTACTGTGTCCCTGCACTGCGTTTGACAATAGCATGGGAAGGCTGGGAATGGGCGGAGGATACTACGACAGATTTCTCCCCAAATGTTTGAATGCGGTGATCGCGGCTGTGGCGTTCGAGACGCAAAAGGTTGAAGCAGTTCCGAAAGAGGACACAGATATCCGGATGGATATGGTCTTTACGGAAAAAGCAGTGTACGGAAAGGAGAAAACAGAACGAAAAGACAGGAAGGACTGCAAATAGTTTTTTTTCCTTTGCATTTCACAAAACGAAGTGCTACAATGAACAAAACTGAATAACGATAATCGGATACGGTTTGAAAAGTTGTTAGCTGAGTAGATTAATAGAAATTCGGTTCAAATCCGAAACAACCACCATTACTGTATTTGATCCCGGCAGGATTCGTTTCATGGATGTGGGTCATTTTATGATGTTATGATGGTATGTCGGGTCATGAGTCAGTTAACTGCCGTATCTGCTGGTCGACATATCTTTGGTGTGAAGAATGCAACCGCTCTGTCTCGTACGTGATGAACGTATGCGATATTTGTGTTGTATTCTTTTTATTATGTTAAAATATCCCTTTTGGGATAAACATAGGAGGAATCAATGAAAAAGGCAAAGTATTTACTCAGTATCCTGCTTGTTCTCTGCATGATGTTCAGTCTTGCAGCTTGCGGCAAGAAGGAACCGGAACCCGAACCCACACCCGATCCCGAACCGGCTCCCGAGGTCAAGAGCGATCAGGAACTCGCTGATGAAGTTGCTGCACTGATCGATGCGATCTATGTTCAGGAAAGAACAGACAAGACAGATGAGCAGTGCGCAGCTGCCAAAGCGGCATGGGATGCCCTGACCGATGCTCAGAAGGAGCTTGTCGAGGGAGAAGAGGCGGATCCGGATTATTTCGGCAGGAATACCGGTGATGCATCCAAAGACGACCCCAGGAACGCAGACAGCATCGGCAAGAACGAACTTCTTGTTGTCAGCTTCGGTACATCATTCAATGACAGCAGAGCAACCGACATCAAAGGAATAGAGGATGCACTGCAGGCCGCTTTCCCCGACTGGTCTCTCAGAAGAGCATTCACAGCCCAGATCATCATCAACCATGTTCAGGCCCGCGACGGTGAGAAGATCGATAACGTGGAGCAGGCTCTTGAGCGTGCAGTCAAGAACGGTGTAGAGAACCTTGTCGTTCAGCCCACACACCTCATGCACGGCGCTGAATACGATGAGCTGACTGAAGTCCTTGACAAGTACAAAGACAAGATAGCGAAGATCGTTGTCGCAGAGCCCCTTCTTGGAGAAGTAGGTTCTGATGCCAGCGTCATCAATGATGACAAGAAAGCAGTTGCAGTAGCTGTTACAGCCGCAGCTGTCAATGACGCAGGGTTTGCTGATCTTAAGGCAGCAGACGACGCCGGAACAGCATTCGTATTCATGGGACATGGTACATCCCACAATGCAAAGGTCACATATTCTCAGATGCAGTCGCAGATGAACGCTCTCGGATACAAGAACGTCTTTATCGGAACCGTTGAAGGTGAGCCGGAGGAGACAGCCTGCGAGAACATCATTGAGGCAGTTTCCGCTGCCGGATACAAGAACGTAGTTCTCCGTCCTCTCATGGTCGTTGCCGGAGACCACGCAAACAACGACATGGCAGATCCTGAGGATGACGAGTCCTGGTACAGCATGTTCACGGCATCCGGGAAATTTGAGGATGTGAAGTGCCAGATCGCCGGTCTCGGCAGGCTTGCCGATGTACAGGCTCTCTATGTCGCTCATACCAGTGCAGTCATTGAGGCTAACTGATGTTATCAGTTTTCAAGTTCAACAAACATCTGCTCATGATAACTTGCCTGATCATGGCTGCCGGCATCTTTCTCTCTTCATGCGGAAAGAAAGAGGAAGAGCAGGAACCGGTTCCGGAATGTCCTCTGGAGGACGGGATCTACTCTGCAGTATTTGATACCGACAGCACCATGTTCCATGTAAACGAGGCCTACAATAACAGAGGCATCCTCACAGTAAAGGACGGCAGGATGACTATACATGTAACCCTCGTTTCAAAAAGCATTTTAAATCTTTATCCGGGAACCGCAGAGGATGCACAGAAGAACGGAGCAGAGCTCCTGCAGCCCTCGACCGATTCGGTCACGTATGATGACGGATATACGGAAGAGGCTTATGGATTCGATATCCCCGTCCCGTATCTTGACGAGGAATTTGACTGTGCCCTCATTGGTTCAAAGGGTAAATGGTACGATCATAAGGTGAGCGTGAGCAATCCCGTACCCTATATAGAAGACGGAGAATACACAGCAGATGTCACTCTCACAGGAGGATCCGGCAAAGCGTCTGTTTCCTCTCCCGCAAACATATTCGTTAAGAACGGCCAGCTTACTGCTGAAGTGATCTGGAGCAGTTCCAACTATGAATACATGACTGTGGGCGGAGTCAGATACGATCTGGTGAACACCGAAGGCAATTCGACGTTCATCATACCCATCACCCTCGACAGCGATATCGCTGTAAGCGCTCTGACCACTGCAATGAGTGAGCCGCATCTCATCGATTACACGCTGCATTTTGACAGCGCATCTCTTATTAAAAAATGAGTATGAGGAGTCGGCGTTTCTCCATGCTCTTTATCCTTGTCCTGGCACTGTGTCTCATCGGATGCAGTGCCGGGAGTGGGGAAAAGCATGAAGAACTGAATATTACCGGAAGCCTTGATCTGACTTTTGCCACACAGTATTCGGTAGACTACTGTGTGGGCGGTTACAAACTTATCTCTCTGGCTGACGGAAGCCGATTTATCATCGTGCCTGAAGGGGCTAAGATCCCCAAAGGCTTAGACTCCGGCATTACGCCGCTATACCAGCCTGTCAAGGACATATATCTGGCTGCTACCTCCGCCATGTGTTTGTTCGATTCTCTGAACAGGCTGGATGCTATACGCCTGTCCAGTATAACAGAGGAAAACTGGTACATTTCTTCTGCAAGGCAGGCAATGAGTGAGGGGAAAATACTCTTCGCGGGTAAATACAGCGCTCCCGACTTTGAGCTGATCACCGCGGAGAGATGTCCCCTTGCGATAGAGTCGATGATGATAGGACATGCCTCCGATATAAAACAGCAGCTGGAGCATCTCGGGGTCGCAGTCTTTATGGATCAGTCCAGCAACGAGGAACATCCGCTCGGACGGGTAGAATGGCTAAAACTCTACGGTGTACTGCTCGGAGAAGAGGAAAGGGCGGACGAGGTGTTCCAAAAGCAACTGGATCTTCTTGACAGTGTATCGGGCGGCGAACCTTCCGGCAAAACCGTGGCATTCTTCTATGTGAGTTCTACGGGGCGGATAATCACACGTAAAAGCGGTGATTATGTGAGTAAGATGATCGAGCTTGCAGGAGGTGAATATGTGTTCACTGAACTGGAGAATGATGGCTCGATGACATCATCGGTGACGCTGGATCCGGAATTCTTCTACGCCAATGCCAGAGATGCGGATGTGATAATCTACAATTCGGCGATCGCCGGAGAGGTAACGGATATAGCGAGCCTTATCTCTAAATGTGAACTTCTGAGAGATTTCAAAGCAGTTCAGAACGGTGATGTATGGTGCACTGAAAAGAACATGTATCAGGAGATGACGTCCTCAGGAGAAATGATCAAGGAGATACATGACATACTGGAAGGTAAGTACGACGATACTGACGGATCGGGCTTTTTCAGACATCTGAAATGATTGATATACAGGCGGATCATCAACCGCGGACCGGTTTTTCCGATCCGCTTTTTGTCTTATAATGATCACATATGATTACTGGACCTGAAAGGAGTTCCGTACCGGAATGTCGGCAGGAAGAAAAAGCGGTAACAGCGGGAATGCTATGCGCACGGGCATGGTGTTCCTTTCTTTTGTTGTACTTCTTGTGATCGCTGCCGCATGGAACCTGAGAAGCGGGAGCGTGAGTATCCCGATAAGTGAAATAGCTGAGATACTGTCCGGCCGCGGGGATCCGGACAGCACTGCATACAGCGTTATCTGGAAGATAAGACTTCCGAGGATGATCCTCAGCGCTGTCCTCGGAGGAGCCCTGTCTCTGTCCGGATTTCTTATCCAGACATTTTTCCGCAATCCGATAGCCGGTCCGTTCGTGCTTGGGATATCATCCGGAGCCAAGATGTTTCTGGCGTTTGCGACTATCGCTGTCAGCGGACTGTTTGCCGACATGCCGGTATCTGCCACTGTCGCGGCGTCATTCGCCGGATCGGTGCTGTCTCTGCTCATTGTGATCCTTTTTACCGGCAGAGTACGTAACATGTCCTCGCTGCTGGTCATCGGAATGATGATCAGTTATATATGTTCAGCCGTAACGGACCTGCTTATCAATTTTGCAAACGATTCAGACATCATCAACCTGACCCACTGGTCCATGGGAAGTTTTTCTGCAGCATCATGGCAGAGCGCAAGGATCTCAACGATCATCGTGATACCGGCATTCTTCGTTGTTCTGGCGTTCTCAAAACAGATGGAAGCCTATTCGCTCGGTGAGGGTTACGCCATGAGTCTCGGAGTCGACATAAAAGCGCTGAGGGTGCTGCTGGTGCTTCTTACGGGAGTGCTGTCCGCTTCTGTGGCAGCGTTCGCAGGACCGATATCATTTGTCGGCATAGCGGTGCCTCATATCTGCCGCATGCTTCTTAAGACTGAGAAGCCGATACTCATGATCCCGGCTTCATTCCTTTGCGGTGCAGTATTCTGCATGCTGTGCGATCTTGCAGCAAGGATGCTGTTCTCGCCGACGGAGCTGTCGATAAGCACCGTCACCAGTGCGGTAGGCGCTCCGATAGTCATCTGGCTCATGCTGACGAGGAGGAACAGGAATGGCGGATAAAAGAAACGATACAGTCCCCATGATCAGCACTGAGGCTCTGAGTGTAGGTTACGGTGGCATTCCGCTTATCCGGGACATCTCGCTTTCAGCCGGAAAAGGAGAGATCATTACGCTGATAGGTCCAAACGGATCCGGAAAGACAACGATACTGAGGACCATCGCGAGACAGCTATCTGCACTTGCGGGGACCATTTACATAGAAGATAAGGAGATGAAGACTCTCAGCGGCAGCGATATTGCCAGGAAGATGGCTGTCGTTCTGACCGAGAGGATCCGCCCCGACCTTATGACGGCTTATGAGTTCGTATCCGCCGGAAGATATCCCTATACCGGAAGATTCGGACTGCTGACTGACAGGGACAGGGAAGAGGTGGAGAAAGCTCTGAAACTGGTGAACGCCTCTGAGATCTCGGACAGATATGTTTCTGAGATCAGCGACGGGCAGTATCAGCGCATCCTCATAGCCAGGGCTGTCTGCCAGGAACCGGAGATAATCGTGCTGGATGAGCCGACATCATTCCTGGACATAAAGCATAAGAAGGAACTGCTTGAGATACTCTCTGCGATGACCAAGGACAGAGGAGTATCCGTTCTGATGAGCCTGCATGAGATAGATCTTGCCGAGCGCATCTCCGACCGCGTCATATGCGTGAAAGGCGACAGGATAGCGGCCTACGGGACACCGGATGAGATCTTCTCCGGGAGCACCATATCCGAGCTGTACGGCATAGATCAGCGTTCATATGACACTCTTTTGGGAAAACTGGAGCTCTCTGCCCCGGAGGGGGAGATACGCTGTTTCGTGATAGGAGGAAACGGCACAGGAATACCGATCTACCGCGAGCTGCAGAAAAAGAACGTCGCATTTGCGGCAGGCATCCTCATGCCAAATGATATCGATGTTTCAGTAGCTTCATCTCTTGCCGCCGAGGTGGTATGCACGGAACCGTTCATGCCTGTGACGGAGGAACAGACAGAGGAAGCCAGAAGATTAATAGATCTTTCCGAGATAGTTGTCGTATGCGGCTGTCCGGAAGGAGAGTTCAACAGACCAAACAGCGAACTGGAACGATATGCTGTCAGTAGAGGAAAGACTGTCGTGAGGTCGCTCACCGGTCTCAGGGAGGTATTATGAGTCATCCCAGAGTGATATTTGCCGGTACTTCCAGCGGAAGCGGCAAGACTGCTGCAGTGTGCGCTGTGCTGTCCCTTCTCATGAGGAAGGCAGTCAGCGTGAGATCCTGCAAATGCGGACCGGATTATATTGATCCCATGTTCCACAGGGCAGTGCTCGGCATCGGCAGTTCAAATCTCGATCCGTTCTTCTGTGACGGAGATCTTCTTAAGTATCTGGTTTGCTCGTGCCCGGATGATATGCTGACAGTCATCGAAGGAGTCATGGGTTATTACGACGGCACCGGAGCTGACGGCACCGACAACAGTACTTACACAGTAGCTTCGCAGACTGAGTCTCCGGTCATACTTGTAGTGAACGCAAGAGGAGCCGCTGTATCTTTGGTTGCCGCTGTTGAGGGATTTCTGAGATTCCGTCCCGACAGCAGGATCAGGGGAGTGCTTTTCAGCCGCATGTCGGCGATGAATTATAAAAATGTCTGCGGACTTATGCACAGACGATTCGGAGATGAAGTCATACCGGTAGGGTTTATACCGGAACTGCCCGAGGAATGCCTGATACCTTCCAGACACCTCGGCCTCATAACAGCAGCAGAGATAAAGGACCTTTCGGAAAGGCTGAAAAAGGCTGCCGACCTCTGTGAAGACACGATAGATCTTGAGGCTGTCATGAGAATAGCGTCTGAAGCCGAGGAGCTGCAGTATACCGTTCCTCAGATCCCTTCGCTGCCGCCTGTCAGACTGGCTATGGCCAGAGATGATGCTTTCTGTTTCGTCTATGACGATACGGAGAGGCTCTTCAGAAATATGGGGGCGGAGATAGAATACTTTTCTCCTCTTGCAGGGGAGGAAGTGCCGGCTGACGCAGACGGACTGCTGCTGCCGGGCGGGTATCCTGAACTTCACGCGGAAGAACTGGAGAACAGCGTATCGTCCAGAGAGAGCATAAAAAACGCAGTTGATGGCGGGATGCCGACTATAGCCGAGTGCGGAGGGTTCCAGTACCTCGGAGAGGAACTGGCAGGCAGAAAGATGTGCGGGGTGCTTCCTCACAGCAGTTTCGACACAGGAAAACTGGTGCGTTTCGGATATGTGGCCATAACCGCAGGACATGACGGCCTGCTGGGACCGGGAGGAACGCAGCTCAGGACCCATGAGTTCCATTACTGGGACAGCACTGACAACGGCACTTCATTCCATGCAGTCAAACCCAATGGGAGAAACTGGGACTGCGGTGTCATGACGGATACTCTTTACGCGGGTTATCCGCATCTGTATCTGATGTCCTGCATCCCGGCTGCGGAGGCTTTCTACAGAAAATGTCTTGAGTACAAAAAAGGGAGGGAAAGAACATGATCATCACCGACCCCAGAGAGATAGAAAAGAGGAGCCTCGAGATAATCGAGAGTGAACTTGCTGTGGATATACCTCAGGAGAACCTTGCTGTGGTAAAACGAGTGATCCACACCACTGCCGATTTCGATTATGCCGTCAATCTCACGTTCTCTGACGGTGCGGTCGAAAAAGCGCTGGAAGCGCTGCGTTCTGGTTGTGACATAGTGACTGACACACAGATGGCAAAGTCAGGGATAAATAAAGCCGCGGCAGAGAAGCTCGGTATCAATATATACTGCTTCATGAGCGATCCGGATGTCGCCGCGGAAGCAAAAGAGCGCGGCTGCACCCGCGCCAAGGTATCTATGGAGAAAGCGGCAAAAGTCGCAGGTTCCGGCATATTTGCCATCGGAAACGCTCCGACGGCGCTTATCATGCTGCGTGAGATGATTGAGGAAGGAACGATCTCTCCGAGGCTGGTGGTAGGAGTACCGGTAGGGTTCGTAAATGTTGTCGAATCGAAGGAAGAGATAATGCAGGCAGGGGTGCCGTACATCGTAGCCAGAGGACGCAAAGGCGGATCCACGGTAGCGGCAGCCATAATCAATGCGCTGATGTATCAGATAACAAGATGATGCAGAGTTTCATAACAAAAGACGGGAAAAGGATGCGCAGGGGGTACACGACCGGGTCCTGCGCAGCTGCAGCCGCAAAATCAGCAGCGATGATGCTGCTGGAGAACAGACTGATAGAATCCGTCCATCTGACTACTCCAAGCGGGACCGAACTTGATCTGGACGTAAAAGAGATCGTGAGAGAAGACGGGTTCGTATCCTGCGGCATAGTCAAGGACAGCGGCGATGATCCGGATGTAACGAACGGGATCACCGTATATGCAAAAGTCGAGAAGACAGGCAGGCCTCATGAGATACTGATCGACGGCGGGGAGGGTATAGGACGCGTGACAAAGCGCGGACTGGATCAGCCGGTGGGCAACGCCGCCATTAATTCTGTGCCGCGCCGCATGATAACCCAGGAGCTGCTGCAGGTTTGCGATGACAACGGGTACAGCGGAGGACTGAGGGTGATCATATCTGCTCCTGCAGGTGTCGAGATCGCCCAGAAGACATTCAACCCGAGGCTCGGTATAGTAGGGGGCATCTCGATCCTGGGAACTACAGGCATAGTGGATCCCATGAGTGATGAAGCGGTAGTTGAGACCATACGTGCCGAGCTGTCCATGCGGGCAGCGGAAGGAAAGAAGTCGGTACTGCTGATAATAGGAAACTACGGTTCTGATTTCATACAGGAGAGTCTCAGGATCGATCCTGAGATCGCTGTGACTACTTCGAACTTCATCGGAGATGCTTTCAGGCTCGCGGCAGAAGCGGGGTTCAGCGATGCGCTCCTCATCGGCCATATAGGAAAGACCGTGAAACTTGCTGGAGGACTGTTCAACACGCATTCAAAGTGGGGCGACTGCAGGGCTGAGATATTCGCTTCTCATGCAGGAATGTGCGGAGCTTCCACGCAGACCGTTGCCAGTCTCATGGATTCGGCGATGACCGATGATATGCTCTCGATACTCGATGAAAGCGGGCTTAGAGAGAAAGTGATGGAAAGCATCATGAACAAGACCGACTATCTGCTGCAGCACAGGACACTGGGCAGCATGAACACAGCTGTCGTATCCTTCTCAAAGGAATACGGGATACTGGGAATGACGGCACAGGCCGAAGAAATAATGGAAAAGATCAGAAAGGAATACTGAGAATGGTACATATAGTCGGAGCGGGCTGCGGGGCGCCTGATCTCATCACCCTAAGAGGAATGAGACAGCTCGAAGAAGCTGACGTGATCATCTACGCGGGGTCTCTCGTCAATACGGAACTTCTGAAGCATGCGCACGAAGGCTGCGAACTGTATGACAGCGCAAAGATGACGCTCGAAGAGATAATAGATGTGATAAGTAAAGCGGAAAAGGCAGGGAAGACTACCGTTAGGCTGCATACCGGAGATCCTTCGCTTTATGGTGCCATCGGCGAACAGATGACTGAGCTGGACAGACTGGGCATAGATTACGACATCACTCCCGGAGTCAGTTCTTTTGCCGGAGCTGCCGCAGCGCTGAAGGCCGAATACACGGTCCCCGATATCTCGCAGACTGTCATCATAACCAGAGCTGCCGGCAGAACACCGGTCCCGGAGAAAGAAAACCTGGTATCTCTTGCTTCTCACGGGGCGACGATGGTGCTGTTCCTCAGCACCGGACTTCTGGAAAAGGCAGCTGCCGAGCTTACGGAAGGGGGATACAGTCCTGATACTCCCGCCGCCATAGTGTATAAGGCGTCATGGGAAGACGAGAAGGTATGCCGCTGCACACTGGCGACGCTCAGGGAAACTGCGGAAAAGAATGGTATAACGAAGACTGCGCTTATCGTCGTAGGAAAGTTCCTGGAAGAGAGCAATACCAGATCGCTGCTTTACGATCCGGGATTCTCTACGGAATTCAGGGAGGCGAATAAATGAAATACAGCATCTTCTGCTTTTCAGACGCGGGAGCCTCTCTGGCTCTTAAGTTATGCGAGATGCTGAGAGTGGACAGAGTCAATGTTCATTCCACACCGAAATACGCCGGGAAGTACGGTTTCACTGAGCATGAGACCATATCTTCCGCTGCGGGAGATCTTTTCAGGGAGAGCGACGCGCTGATCTTTATCGGAGCGGCCGGTATAGCGGTACGGTCCATAGCTCCGCATGTCGTGAGCAAAGTCTCCGATCCTGCAGTGCTGGTCATCGACGACCGGGGAAGATTCGTGATCTCTCTTCTTTCGGGACACATTGGAGGAGCCAACGGGCTTGCCCGCAGCATTGCCGGACTGATCGGTGCAGAGCCGGTCATCACTACGGCGACAGACGGGGCCGGAAGATTCTCCTGTGATGCTTGGGCGGTGACTCATGACTGCGCCATCTCGTCCATGGCTGCGGCAAAGGACGTATCCGCTGCCATACTTACAGCAGATATCCCTGTGTCAGCAGAGTATCCGCTGCCGGACGAGCTTCCGTCAGGACTCATGAAGGCAGAAGAAGGGCCTCTGGGCATATATATAGGTATACACAGAAGAGAACCTTTTGATTCGACTCTGAGACTGATACCCCGGACTGTGACGCTTGGCATCGGCTGCAGGAAGGATATAGCGCTCGAAACCGTAATGAAGGCCATCCGCGAGGTGCTGGGCGAAGCGGACATCGATCTTATGGCAGTGGGAAAGATAGCATCCATAGTCAACAAAAAGGAAGAAACTGGTCTTCTGGAAGCGGCGAGAGTGATAGGAGCGCAGACGGTGTTCTACACTGCTGACGAACTCAATGCCGTTCCGGGGGAGTTCGAGGAATCGGAATTCGTAAGGAAGACGGTAGGGACCGGAAATGTGTGCGAGCGCGCGGCAGTCCTTGCCGGCGGGAAACTGATAATAAAAAAGACAGCTGTCGACGGGGTGACCGTGGCAGCATCAGTACAGGAGCGGAGGATAGAGTTTTGAAAAAACTAATCGTTGCAGGTATCGGAGCAGGAAACTACGACGGGCTCACAGTCGCAGCAGTAAAGGCACTGGAAGGCGCGGATATCATAGTAGGCTATACAGTATACTGTGACCTCATCAAGCCATATTTCCCTGATAAGGAATTCCTGTCCACTCCCATGATGAGGGAGATAGAGCGCTGCAGGATCGCACTGGAGCACGCTGCCTCCGGCAAGCTGACCGTAATGATCTGCAGCGGAGACTCCGGCATCTACGGAATGGCGTCACCTGTTCTGGAACTTGCATCTGAGTACGGCGTAGAGGTGGAAGTGATACCCGGAGTCACCGCAGCTGCATCGGGAGCTGCACTGCTGGGTTCTCCCATAACATGCGATTTCGCGGTGATCAGTCTGTCTGATCTGCTTACTCCTATGGAACGCATAGAGAAGAGACTGGAAGGCGCTGCTATGGCTGACCTCTGCATAGTGCTGTACAATCCATCCAGCCGCAAACGCGCTGATTATCTGATGCGCGCCTGCGACATAGTCCTCAAGTACCGCAGCCCGGAGACGGTCTGCGGCATTGCAAGGAACATCGGAAGAGAAGGCGAGAGCAGTGCCGTATTGACTCTTGCCGAACTCAGAGAGACCGCAACCGACATGTTCACCACGGTATTCATCGGCAATTCCGAGACAAAGGTGATCGACGGACATATGGTGACTCCCAGAGGATACAGGAATGAATGAGAAGATCTGTATATTTGCCGGCACGACGGAAGGCAGAAAACTTGCCGAGACCCTGAAGGACAGTGCGGAGCTGACTGTCTGCGTCGCGACGGAATACGGAGAGGTGATGCTGGAAGGAATAGAAGGCATCGCGGTACACACGGGAAGACTGGACGAGCAGGAGATGGAGAAGCTGTTCCGTGATGGAGGATTCAGCCGGATCATAGATGCTACACATCCATACGCCGATATAGTCACACAGAACATAGCTGCCGCCGCTGAGAAGGCAGAAGTTCCTGTAATCAGGATACTCCGCGGAGGAGAGAAGCATATAGATGACGCAGTGTATGTATCGTCGGCAGAGGAAGCGGCGCAGTACCTTGCGGGACATGACGGCAATGTGCTTCTTACCACGGGTGCCAAGGAGCTGGCATGCTATTCAGGACTCGATATGTCAAGAGTGTGGGCCAGAGTGCTGCCTTCTGCTTCGTCCCTGGAATCCTGCCTTCAGGCGGGTGTGCCCATGGCTCATATCATCGCTGCTCAGGGCCCTTTCTCCAGGGAGATGAATGCCGCACAGCTGAAGATGATAGGTGCGGATTACATGGTCACCAAGGCTTCCGGAAGGAACGGAGGCTTCGACGAGAAGATAGAAGCGGCTGAGGAGACCGGTGCAGTTCCGGTCATCATTGGACAGCCTCCGCAGGTCAGGGGAATGACCCTCGACGAAGCAGTTGCCGAACTTGGGAAGGAACTATCTCTGCCGAGAAGGAAAGTCTATGTCGTAGGAATAGGTCCGGGAAGCCATGATCTGCTGACTTCAGGAGCAAGGACAGTTCTTGAGGAGTGCGACGCAGTTATAGGCGCGTCCTCGGTCACGGAGATGACGGGAACCAGGAAACCCGTGTTCCGGGAGTTCCTTCCGGCGGGGATACGCCGGGTGCTGGATGAGAATCCTTCGGTGCGCAGCTGCGCCGTAGTCATGAGAGGCGACACCGGATTCTTCAGCGGTGCAAAAAAACTTGCCGAAGCTCTTGACGGTTATGATGTGACGGTGATCCCGGGGATATCCTCGGTATCTCTTTTGGCGGCGCGGCTGTCAGTCAGCTGGGACGACGCTTCGCTCATCAGCATGCACGGCAGGGATCAGAATATCGCTTTGCTGGCGGGAAGAAACAGAAAGATGTTCGTGCTGTGCGGAGGAGACAATACGCCTGATGCAGTATGCCGCAGACTGTCCCGCTATGGCCTCGGAGAACTTGAGGCGGCAGTGGGAGAGAAGCTCTCATACCCTGAAGAAAAGATAACAAGAAGAAAAGTTTCGGAATTGTCGGAGCTTCAGTTCGACCCGCTCTCCGTTCTCTACATAGAGAATCCGTATGCCTCACAGCGTGTAAGGACAGGAATCCCGGACGGTGAATTCACCCGATCCGATGTACCGATGACCAAGTCTGAAGTCAGGGCGGTATCGCTCTCAAAACTTCAGCTGGACAGCGAGTCGGTCGTCTGGGACGTGGGATCCGGGAGCGGATCGGTCTCGGTGGAATGCGCTCTCGCAGCATATAACGGAAAAGTCTGGGCAGTGGAGAAGGAAGAAGACGCCGCGGATCTTACGGAGAAGAATGCCGTTCTGTTCGGAGCAGACAACATTGAAGTGGTACGCGGGACCGCTCCCGATGCCCTGAAGGAGCTTCCCGCTCCTACACATGTGTTCGTCGGGGGAAGCAGCGGCGGCCTTGAACAGATCATTGCCGAATGTCTGGAAAAGAACCCGGACGTAAGGATAGTTGTCAACACTGTGACGATGGAGACTCAGACGGAAGTGCTCGAGCTTGTCAGGGAATTCGGTTTCGATGTTTTCGAAGCGGTCTCGGTCAATATATCACGTTCCAGGAGAGTCGGAAGGTACAATATGATGAATGCGCAGAATCCCGTATTCGTTTTTACGATGCAGAAAGGCAGAAAAGATGACTGAACGTTTTTTGATACAGACTGCGGCCATCCTTGCGGGATTCGTTCTGGACTGGTTCATCGGGGATCCCTATTCACTGCCGCATCCGATAGTGGCAATAGGCAAGCTTATCGCCTTCCTGGACCGCAAGCTGCGTCTCGGAGGAGACGATAAAAGAGACATACTGCGCGGAGCCCTGACAGCGGTCATAGTGATCACGCTCTCTACAGGTATACCTGCTCTAGTATTGGAACTGATGTGGAGGATCCATCCCGCGGCATTCTTTGTTGTCAACAGCATCATGTGCTTTCAGATGCTGGCAGCAAGGCAGCTGGTGATAGAAGCGGAGAAGGTGCGGGCTGCGCTGGAGACCGGTGATGTCGAGAAGGCAAGAACTGCAGTGTCCTATATCGTGGGACGCGATACCGATGTCCTTGACGATAAGGGGATATGCCGCGCTGCGGTAGAGACCGTTGCAGAAAACGGTTCTGACGGCGTGATAGCGCCTCTGTTCTGGATGTTTCTGTTCGGAGCGGCAGGCGGATTCTTCTATAAATCGATCAACACCATGGACTCCATGCTGGGATACAAGAACGAAAAGTATCTGTATTTCGGAAGAGTGCCTGCCAGGACAGATGACGTTGTGAATTACATACCCGCAAGACTGTCAGCACTTCTGATGATCGCTGCATGCCCGTTCCTTCATCTTGATACAAAGAACGCATGGAAGATCTTCCTGCGTGACAGGTACAAACATGCAAGTCCGAACTCCGCCCAGACCGAATCGGTGTGCGCCGGGGCGCTCGATATAAGACTTGCGGGCGATGCGGTATACGGCGGGATCGTTAAAAAGAAGGAATATATAGGTGACCCCATCAGGGAGATCGAGCCTTACGATATCAGAAGAGCAGGAAACCAGATGTACCTGGCTTCCGCGTTCATGCTGATGATCGGCCTTTTGATCAGGATCGGAGCTTACTTCCTATGTACATAAAGCAGAAGAATCCCCACGGAGGTGACATATACTTCCGCGATATAGTCCTGGATATCTCATCCAACATCAATCCCGCAGGCATGCCCGAGAAGGTAAAACAGGCTATCAGGGAGTCTGCGGACGACTGTGAAAGATATCCTGACGCCTACTGCAGGCAGCTCAGAAAGTGTATCTCAGCCGCGGAGGGAGTTCCGGAGGACTGCATCATCTGCGGGAACGGAGCCGCCGAGATGATCTATGCCTATGCATGTTCTCTCGGAAGAGAACGCCCTGCGCTGATAGTCTCACCGACGTTCAGCGATTATCAGGAGGCGCTGAGAGCAGCCGATGTAGAAACGAAGCATTATCTGCTGAAAGAGACGGATGGGTTCCGTCTCACCGAAGATATACTTGAGATTGACCTGTGTTCCTACAGCGCGGTCTTCATATGCACCCCGAACAATCCGACCGGGATCGCGGTGGAGCCTGAACTGCTGAGACAGATGGCTGCTACGGGTGCCCGCCTGTTCATCGACATGTGTTTTCTGGATCTTACGGATCATCCGGACAGATACGGCATACCGCAGCTGCTTGAACAGTATCCTGGCGTGACGGTGCTGAGAGCCTTCACCAAGAGCTACGCGATGGCGGGCGTGAGACTGGGATACGCGATGAGCACCGACAGTGAAATGCTGGAAAGGATGTCATCCAGGACTCAGTGCTGGAACGTGTCATCCATAGCCCAGAAGGCAGGAATAGCAGCTCTCGGGTGCGCGGAATGGCTGAAGGAATCCGTCAGGACGATCAGCTCCGAGAGGAAGCGACTTACAGATAGTCTTAAGGATCTTGGTGTGGAAGTGTGGCCGGGAGAAGCGAATTATCTTCTGTTCAGGTCTGACACGGAACTGTATGACGAGATGCTGAAGCACAGGATACTGATCCGGGACTGCTCCAACTACAGAGGGCTTGGCAAAGGATATTACCGCATCGCCGTGCGGACCGAGGAGGAAAACGATTTGTTCCTGAATGCTTTGAGGGAGGTCTTGAAATGAGCAAGGCAAAACCGTTGATGATACAGGGCACGATGTCCAACGCCGGAAAGAGCCTGCTGTGCGCAGCGCTCTGCCGCATCTTCCTGCAGGACGGCTACAAGGTGGCCCCGTTCAAATCACAGAACATGGCCCTCAACTCATTTATCACAGATGAAGGACTCGAGATGGGAAGGGCGCAGGTCGTGCAGGCGGAGGCCGCCGGGATAAAGCCGTCGGTGCTTATGAATCCTATCCTCCTCAAGCCCACGACCGATGTCGGATCTCAGGTGATAGTAAACGGGGAAGTGCTGGGCAATATGCCGGCGTCCGATTATTTCAAATACAAGAAGAAACTCGTGCCTGATATAATGAGCGCTTACAATACGCTTGCCGATGAGTACGACATCATCGTGATAGAGGGAGCCGGAAGTCCTGCTGAGATCAATCTCAAGAGCGATGACATCGTGAACATGGGAATGGCTAAAATGGCAGGCGCTCCCGTGCTACTCGTCGGAGACATCGACAGAGGAGGCGTATTCGCACAGCTGTACGGAACGGTGGAACTTCTTGAGCCGGATGAGAGAAAGATGGTCAAGGCTACCGTGATCAATAAATTCCGCGGCGATGTTTCGATACTGGATCCCGGCCTTGACATGCTCTACGACCTGGTCAAGGTACCCTGCGCAGGAGTCGTTCCGTATGTTTATCTTGACATCGATGACGAAGACAGCCTCAGTGAGAGGCTGCTGGCAGGCGAGCGCAAGGAGATAGATATCGCTGTAGTGTCACTGCCTAGGATATCGAATTTTACGGATTTCTCACCTTTCTCCAGGTTCTCCGGGATCTCGGTGCGCTATGTAAAAAAAGTGTTTGAACTGGGCTCACCGGACATGATCATCATCCCCGGGACAAAGTCCACTATCTCGGACCTGAAGTGGCTGCGCCAGACAGGGCTGGAGGCGGAGATCCTGAAACAGGCATCCCGCGGTACTCCGGTGTTCGGCATATGCGGAGGACTGCAGATGCTCGGCAGAAGCATCTCCGATCCGTATGGCACGGAAGGCGGCGGGGACATTGCAGGAATGGGTCTTCTGGACATAGATACCGTGTTTGCACAGACAAAGACCCGCACTCAGACAGAGGGAACGTTCCCGGAGATCGGAGGAGTATTCTCCGGCTTGACCGGTCTTAGATACAGAGGGTACGAGATCCATATGGGGCAGAGCAGCGACAGTTCCGCTGTTCTGAGAAACGGCAATGTCTACGGCAGCTACATACACGGCATCTTTGATGAGAACGGCATAGCGGAAGCGATAGCCAAGGCACTATATGAGATCAGAGGGCTTGAATTCGGTTCGGACAGCGTCTTCGACATACAAGCCTATAAAGAATCGCAGTACAATAAGCTTGCAGAGACGGTGAGGGAGGCGCTTGATATGGACCTCATCTACAGGATCCTGGAGGAAGGGGTATGATACATCTCTATCACGGAAACGGAAAGGGAAAGACCACGGCTGCCGTAGGACTGGCTGTAAGAGCGGCAGGAAGCGGCATGCGCGTTCTTTTCGTACAGTTTTTCAAGAACGGGAGCTCTTCCGAGGTGAAGATGCTGTCATCGCTGCCCGGCGTAGATGTCATGATACCCGAAGTCTGGTACGGGCGATATAAGAAAATGTCGGATGAGCAGCGGGAAGAGACAAAAAAGTGCTACACTGAACTTGTGCATGACGTGGCAGAGCGCGCGGATGGATACGGTCTTATCGTTCTGGACGAAGCGGTATCCGCATACAATTACGGAATGTTTGACCGCGACAGTTTTCTTGAGATGCTGAGGTCGTGCAAGAATGACAGAGAAGCTGTGTTGACCGGACGCGATCCTGCTCCGGAACTCAGAGAGATCGCTGATTACGTGACGGAGATGAAAAAGGAGAAGCACCCTTACGACCACGGAGTGAATGCGCGGAAGGGAATCGAATTCTAGGGGAGAGATCTGTAATGGATTATTCAGAGAAGCGTCTCGATGAGATAATTGATGGTGTGACAGGCCCCGATGAAGCTGCAGAGAATGCAGCAAGGGAACTTCAGTCAAGACTTGCCAAACCTCCGGGAAGTCTCGGAGTGCTGGAAGAACTGTCGATAAAACTCGCGGGAATGACCGGAGAGGTCAGGAACGAACTCAAAGAGAGATATCTTCTGGTATTCTGCGCTGATAACGGAGTATATAAGCAGGGCGTCGCAAGTTCTCCGCAGTCTGTGACGCTGTCTCAGACGATCAATCTGACAAAAGGGAAGACCGGAGCAGCTGTTCTGTCAAAACGTTTCGGCGTCAGACTCAGAGTATGCGATGTCGGAGTGAACGCGGTCATCAGAGATCCCGATGTGATCGGCAGGAAGATTGCATTCGGAACATGCGATATTTCAGAGGGACCTGCTATGACACGCGAACAGGCTGTAAGGGCGATCCTGACAGGGGTCGACCTGGCGATTGAGACCGCAGAGAACGGAGGTCAGGTGATCGGGGTCGGAGAGATGGGCGTAGGCAACACGACTACATCTTCCGCGGTCCTTGCGACTCTGACAGGGATCGATGTCAGAAGACTCACCGGGCGCGGTGCTGGTCTTACCGACGAAGCGTATGAAAAAAAGATCGATGTGATCAGAAAAGCTCTTTGCGTAAATCGTCCGGATCCCGGTGACATCATCGACACGCTCTCCAAGGTCGGAGGCTTTGATATTGCCGCTATGGCTGGTGCATTCATAGGTGCGGCATACAAAAAGGTTCCCGTCGTGATCGACGGATTCATATCCATCGTAGCCGCACTGTGTGCCTACAGGCTATGTCCGCAGGCAGTAAATTATATGATCGCGTCGCATGCATCATATGAGATCGGATACATGGCGGCTGCAGAGGAACTGGGACTGAGGCCTCTTTTCGATCTGGGCATGAGGCTCGGGGAGGGAAGCGGATGTCCGATCGCAATGATGATGCTGGATGCGGCGTGTGAGGTCATTAATCATATGGCAACATTCGAACAGGCTGAGATAGACGATTCTTACCTCGATGAGATCAGGGATATCGACGCCTTTGGCATAAAGGAAGATACGCAGACATGACTATTTTGCTTTCAGGCGGGAACAAAAACGGTAAATCGGGATATGCACAGGATATCGCCGTTAAGCTGGCTGACGGCGGTAAACTCTACTATGTAGCCACCATGATCCCATATGATGACGAAGACCGCGCCAGAGTCGCCCGTCATATCGAGAACCGGGCCGGAATGGGCTTTGAGACTCTCGAGGCGGGCAGGAACATACAAAACATATTTGATGCAGCCGACGAGAACGGCACTTTTCTCATAGACAGCACTACAGCTCTGCTTCTGAATGAGATGTATCCGGATTCTCACTTTGAGCAGGCGGACAGTGAAGCGGCATCGCGGTGCATCAGCGGACTTCTTGAAGTCGCAGGCAGAGCCGGAAATGCAGTCTTCGTTTCTGATTACATATACTCGGATGCCGCAAGATATGATGATTTTACCGAAGAATACCGCAGATCGCTGGCGTCTATAGACCGGGCGCTCGCCAGGACGTGCGATACCGTGATCGAAGTCTGTGCAGGCAACCTGATCGTTCATAAAGGAGAACTGCCGTGAAGAGATTCTTCAGTGCTTTCATGATGAGCATGACAATGTTTTCCGTGATACCGTGCCCCTTTCACATGTGGGATGAAGAGAGCAGACCTCTTATGACGCTGTGCCTTCCGTTTGTAGGTACGGTGATCGGGGCGCTGTGGACCCTGACTGCCTTCATTGCCGATGCGATCGGTCTTCCGGTGTTCCTGAAAGCAGCGCTTCTTTGCGCCTTTCCCTTTGTGATAACAGGGGGAATGCATATGGATGGTTTCCTTGATGTCACGGATGCCGTAAGGTCATGGCGTGATGTAGAGGAGAGAAGAAGGATACTAAAGGATCCGCATGTTGGTTCCTTCGCTGTAATAGATACGATACTGCTGATCATGGTGCAGTTCGCTGCGTTCTGCTCTCTCAGGGGAACTGAGAACATTTTCACGCTGATGCTGATACCCACCGTTTCAAGATGCATCGCAGCGTTCTGCGTGACCGTTCTTCCTCCGCTTTCGACGAGTGAGTATTCAGGCAGCTACAGAGAAAGAGTGAAAAGATCGCATGTGATCTTCCTGGCAGCAGTCATGGCGGTGACGGCAGTGCTCGGATTCGTCTTTCTGGGGAGATCCGGGTATGCGGCACTGGCAGTCGCAGCCGGATATCTGCTGTACATGTACAGAGCATACCGGTCGCTCGGAGGCATGTCGGGCGATATATCGGGTTATGCTCTGACGTTTGCGGAACTGTGCGGAATCATAGCATATGTGGTGATCTGAAAGGAGACCGGTAATGGATCTGATAATCGGAGGTGCATATCAGGGAAAACTTGAGTATGCCGAGAGAAGATACGGCCTTGCCAAGGAGGATGTTTTCACATGCTCCGAGAATGAGGGGATAGAGTACGGATGCCGCTGTATAGATAAAGCAGAAGAGTTCGCTCTGTGGTGTGTGCGTACCGGAAATGACGCGGTGGATCTGCTGGAACAGCACAGCGATGAGTGGAAAGACAGCATTTTTATCTGTGAGGACATCTTCTGCGGTGTTGTTCCTCTTGGCGCCGATATGCGGGCATGGAGGGAGATGACAGGCAGGATGTGCTCGTATCTTTCTTCTAAAGCAGACAATGTTGTGCGGATATTCTGCGGACTGGAGCAGGTGCTCAAATGAGACTGCTGATGATAAGGCACGGCAGGACAGAGGCAAACGAGAGACATCTGTACTGCGGAAGCACCGACATCTCTCTTTCCGAAAGGGGCAGGAGCGAACTTGAGGAAGCCGGAAAGGATCAGAAGTATCCGGATATAACCGGCATGAGGATCATAACCAGCGGAAAGAAAAGATGCGATGAGACCCTCGGGCTGCTTTTCGGAAAGGTTCCTCACGAGACTGATCCGGATTTCTGCGAGATGGACTTCGGTGTGTTCGAAATGAGATCCTACGAAGAAATGAAGGAGGATCCCGAATACATTGCATGGATCAGTGGCGATAATGAATCCAACATTGCACCGGGCGGTGAGAGCGGCAAACTGATGACTGAGAGGGTCCTGAAAGGGATCGATCGTCTGATGGCATCCGGAAGAGACGCCGTTTTGATCACTCACGGGGGAGTGATCGCTGCGGTCATGGCTTACCTGTTTCCCGAAGAGGGCAGGAACAGGTACGAATGGCAGCCGTCGTACGGCAGCGGATATATGGTCGATACCGCTGACCGCACATGGAAACTGATCCCCGAAAAACGGGAAATCGATACGATAGTATAAACATCCGCGTTCATATAGACCAAAGG
>CACYBC010000109.1 GCA_902772615.1 uncultured Ruminococcus sp. | reverse complement strand
TTCCTCATCCTCCTCAATGCCGCCTCCCGGGAGCATCCAGATGTCATCCCGCGCGTCGTAGGACATGAGCAGTTTTCCGCCGCGCAGGACTACTGCTCTGCAGGCGGTCCTGGTGCGGTCATAGCTTCCGCTGTAGTTTTTACCTTTTATTGAGATGTAACGCATGTCCTGTCACTTTCCTGAGGCAACGCCGTGTGCTAACATTGAATCGTTGAAGAAGAATAATAACATCAGTTCGAGGTTAATTCAATGATTAAGAACAAATACGTGGCTTTCGCTGTATTCGTGATACTGTTCCTCGTGATCTGGAATGCCCTGCGCTATTTCCAGGGAATGTATAAGGACGGATTCGACATCATGGACGGACTGGTCTTCCCTCTTGCAGTCGCGGTGATCTGCGGATATGTGACATATCTGAGGCGCGACTGGCCAGTCAAGAAGAACGGAGAAGAGCAGGCAGATGAAACCGAAAAGAAGTAGGAAGATACTGATAGCCGTATCCATCGTGATAATTGCGGTGCTGCTGGTGCCTTTCCGATTCCTCAGATACAAGGACGGAGGCACGGCTGAATACGGAGCGCTGGCGTACAAGATCGTCGTATGGAACCGATTTACCGATGAAGGAGACATATACCGCGGTACTTCCGTCTATCTGTTCCCCGATTCCCTCAAATCCATAGATGAGCTTTGGGAGACCGAAAAACAGAAAGCATGACCTCAGCAGGACTGAAGACTTTTCTTCAGTCCTGTCCTTTCAGAAGAAATATGTAAAGATTACCAAACTCATTTTAGAGGCTTCTTTTTATCTGTCTGTTTCGTCAATAGACACGTCCGAGCCGCTGAAACTATAATTTAATAGGCCGAAGGAGGGCTGCAGAATGCCTGTATCTGTCTATACCGTGAACACCTGCTCCTCTCAGTTCATCATCGCAGCTTACCGCTCGATCGTGGACTGCTCTTCGGACAATTCAATACCGTATTCTGCCCGGACCTGAAGGCGTATGACAACGCTGGCGCCCGGGTATTTTATTTGCGTCAGTAAAACAATCACTATAAAGAAGGAGCAATGAAATGACCGATTTTCTGGAACTGCTGAGAAACAACAGCTACCCCGGAAGAGGAATAGCCGTCGGCAAGGACCGCGTCTATTACTTCATCATGGGACGCAGCGAGAACAGCCGCAACCGCATCTTCTCCCTGACCGATGACGGGATCCGCACAGAGGCGTTCGATCCCTCCAAGGTGACCGATCCCAGCCTCATCATCTATCATCCGGTAAGACAGACCGAGGACAGCCTCGTCGTAACCAACGGAGATCAGACAGACACCATCGTGGAGATGGGCGACTTCCGCAAGGCGCTCTCCACCCGCGAGTACGAGCCCGACGATCCCAACTGGACTCCCAGGATCTCCGCCATACTCAACAAGGACGGCAGCTTCTCTCTCTCGGTTTTGAAGAAGGTCGGCGGCCGCTGTCTGCGCTGCTACTACGACTACGAGGGCTGCGACGAGGGAAAGGGCTATTTCATCAGCACCTACAAGGGCGACGGAAATCCTCTGCCCAGCTTTGAAGGCGAGCCCATCGAGATCGACATGCCGGAACCCGAAGAGGTCTGGAACGCGATGAATTACGATAACAAGGTATCCCTCTACACATACGTAAACGGCGAAGTACGTCTCTTCAACAAACATCTGGAGGAAAAATAAATGAACGAACTCGAACTCAAGTACGGCTGCAACCCCAACCAGAAACCCGCAAGGATCTTCATGAAGGACGGCTCCGACCTTCCCGTAACGGTCCTCAGCGGCAAACCAGGATATATCAACTTCCTGGATGCGCTCAACTCCTGGCAGCTGGTCAGGGAGCTCAAGGAGGCGACCGGACTTCCGTCCGCGGCTTCCTTCAAGCACGTCTCCCCCGCCGGCGCAGCGGTAGGCCTTCCCCTCAGCGACGTAGAGAAGCACATCTACTTCGTGCCCAAGAAGGCTGAGCTGTCCCCCATCGCATGCGCGTACATCCGCGCCAGAGGCTCCGACCGCCTGTGCTCCTACGGAGACTGGGCTGCTCTGAGCGACACCTGCGATGCAGCCACCGCTTCCTATATCAAGAACGAAGTGTCCGACGGCATCATCGCCCCCGGCTACACCGATGAAGCCCTCGAGATCCTGCGCGCGAAGAAGAACGGCGGATACAACGTCGTTCAGATCGATCCCGATTACTTCTGCCCCGAGAAGGAGAACAAGGACGTATTCGGCATCACCTTCGAGCAGGGACACAACAACTGCAGGATCGATGACAGCTTCCTCTCGAACGTCGTCACAAAGAACAAGGAGATCCCCGAGCAGGCCATGATCGACCTCAAGGTGGCTCTCATCACCCTCAAATACACCCAGTCCAACTCCGTCTGCTTCGTCAAGAACGGACAGGCCATCGGAGTAGGCGCCGGACAGCAGAGCAGGATCCACTGCACCCGTCTCGCGGGCGGCAAGGCCGATAACTGGTTCATGCGCCAGCACCCGAAGGTCCTCGGACTCAAGTTCGTCGACAAGATCCGCCGTCCCGACCGCGACAACGCCATAGACGTCTACACCTCCGACGAGTATGAGGACGTCCTGCGCGAAGGCGAATGGCAGAAGTGGTTCAAGGAGAAGCCCGAAGTCCTCACAGCCGAGGAGAAGAAGGCCTGGATCGCCACCCAGACCGGTCTGACCTGCGGCTCCGACGCGTTCTTCCCCTTCGGAGACAATATCGAGCGAGCAAGGAAATCCGGTGTCCAGTACGTCGCCGTGCCCGGCGGCTCCATCCGCGACGACAACGTCATCGAGACAGCTGACAGATACAACATGGTGGTATCCTTCATCCCCTTCAGGCTCTTCCATCATTGATCATTATTACAGATGAGGTACTAAATGGAACTTCTTAAAAGAAAAGACGTCCCCGTACAGGAGACGTGGGATCTTTCCCTCATATATCCGAACGACGAAGCCATGTGGCAGGCTCTTGAGAGCACGAAGGCCGCAGTGAAGGATATCTGCGAGACCTATGAAGGCAAGCTCAGCACCGCCCAGAACATCGTCGGATGCCTGGATGCGCAGGAGAAGATCATACCCGAGATCATAAAGCTCGGATCATACACAGGCCTTGCACTTGAAGTCGACTACACCGACAACGCCGCGCGCGAGCTCAGCGAGAAGATCGACGACGAGACCACCCGCATGTTCACCGACCTGTCCTTCATCGACAGCGAGATCCTTCTGGCCTCCGACGAGGTACTAAAGGAGGCAGTCGAGCTGGCCAAGGGCTGCAAGAACTATCTAAAGGACCTGATCGCCAAGAAGGCTCACATGCTCTCTCCCGAGACCGAGAAGGCACTCGCCGCTCTGGACAGATCCTTCTCAGTTCCCTACAACATCTATAACACCCTCAAGCTCGCTGACATAGCCTTCGAGCCCTTCACCGTGAACGGAAAAGAGTATCCTCTGAGCTATTCCCTCTTTGAGGACGACTACGAGCTCGAGGCTGACGCGGACGTCCGCAGGGCTGCTTTTAAAGCCTTCTACGGCACGCTCAAGAAATACGAGAACACGACCGCAGCCGCTTACAATGCCTGCGTGACCCAGGACAAGACAATGTCCGAGCTGCGCGGATACAAGGATGTCTATGAAAGCCTGCTCTTCCCGCAGAAGGTCACCCGCGAGATGTATGACCGCCAGATCGACGTCATCACGGAGAAGCTTGCTCCACACATGAGGAGATATGCTACGCTTCTGAAGAAGAAACACAATCTCGACAAGATGACCTTCGCCGATCTCAAGATCGCAGTGGATCCAGAATACGATCCCAAGGTCACCATCGAGGAATCACACAAGTACATCCGCGATGGCCTCTCCATCCTCGGAGAAGACTACGTAGAGATGGTGGACAGGGCTTACAGAGATCGCTGGGTGGATTTCGCGAAGAACATCGGCAAGAGCACCGGAGGCTTCTGCTCCGGCATCTACCGCCAGAACTCATACATCCTGCTTAACTGGAACGACCGCATGTCTGACGTGTTCACCCTGGCCCATGAGCTGGGACATGCCGGACAGTCCATGTACGGAGACGCCGCGCAGTCCGTCTACGACACCGATTCCTCAATGTATCTGATCGAGGCTCCCTCCACCATGAATGAGCTGATCATGGTCAACCACCTTGTCAACTCCAGTGAGGACAAGAGATTCCGCCGCTGGGTGCTCTCCAACCACATCAGCAACACCTACTACCACAACTTCGTCACGCACCTCAGGGAAGCCTGGTACCAGCGTGAAGTCTACAAGATCATTGAAGAAGGCGGCAGCGTCAATGCCGACATCCTCAGCGACATCTTCCGCCGCAACCTGGAACTGTTCTGGGGCGACGCAGTGGAGATCCCGCAAGGCGCGGAACTGACCTGGATGAGACAGCCCCATTACTACATGGGACTTTACTCCTACACCTACAGCGCGGGACTCACCGTGGCTACGCAGGCCATGCTGAGGATCCGCAATGAGGGACAGAAGGCCGTGGACGACTGGAAGAGATTCCTCTCGGCCGGAGCCACGAAGGATCCCGTTGGCCTTGCAGCCATCGCAGGAGTCGACATCACCACAGACGGACCTCTCAACGCGACCATCGACTACATCGGATCGGTCATCGATGAGATATGCAGGCTCACCGAAGAACTGGACGGCATTACCGTCTGACGGTCACAATAAGATCTAAAGAGAAATATCCTCAGGCGGCGCCTGAGGATATTTCTTTTAACCGTATGTTCAGTTTCCCTTGCAGTTATGATCTTCACAGTGATCGTGACCGCAGTCGTCACCGTGGTGCTCATGATGGTCGCATTCAGCGTCGGGATCATATGAGAGCCTTCCCGCGGCAAGAGCTTCCGCAGCCGCGTCAGCTGAACCGCTTACTCCGGCATAAAGCTCTATTCCCTCTTCTGCCAGTGCGACTTTAGCGCCGTTTCCGATGCCTCCGCATATGACGGCATCGGCATTTACTGACCTGAGGAAACCCGCGAGCGCGCCATGGCCGCTTCCGTTGGTATCCACCACATACCTGGCCGTGATCTCTCCGTTATCCACATCATAGAGCTTGAATTTCTCGGTCTTTCCGAAATGCTGGAATATGTCTCCGTTATCATAAGTGACAGCTATTCTCATTTTTTGTCTCCTTTTCAGTGTTCAGCCAAACAGTTCCTTTGCCTTTGAGGCAAATCTTCTGCCGTAGACGCGGAAGTTATCGCGGTAATTATCCATGCCGTTGTACTTCTCGACGTTGTCGTTGATGCCGACAGGACCCAGATGGATTACGGGAGCACCACAGGAACCTCCGCCCGAATAACAGAGCATTCCGAACACCATCTCATTCGTCAGGATCGACTGTATTATGAGTTCCCCGCCGCCGTGGCTGTACTGCTCCGTTGCGAAGGCTCCACCCAGCTTTCCGGCCATGCCCAGTTTTCCGGCCTCGGAGAACAGCCAGCTGCGCATATTGGGCGTCATCAGCGCGGCATATGAAGGACAGCCTATGACAACACCGGAGGATTCTTTGATAAAATCAGGATCGAAATCCTCCACGCTGAAGGCGCGGGCTACCGTGCCTTCTATCTCATTCATCCCTTCCACTATCCATTCAGCGGCTCTTTTAGTATTTCCCGTTTTGGAATCGTAGATCACCGAAAGCTTCATTGAATTAATTCCTTTCTGACAGGATCATTCCGAAGTGACTTCAGTCACTGTATGTTCTGAATATATCACTGAGCGGATGAAAAATACAAATCAGTTTGCTGTACTTTGCCGATATGCGGGTATATACCTGACACGATTCACAATTATTAGCTTATTATTTTAGTAATCTGACGAAGATTCGGACCGCGATTGAATAGGAATCTCAAATATGAGAAAATGATAATAAGTGAATTTTCCAGAAATAATTGATCATAGAGGTGAACAATGGCTTACAAGACAGACATTGAGATCGCTCAGGAATGCGAGCTCCGCCCGATACAGGAGATCGCCGCAAAGGCGCATGTGGACGAGAAGTATCTCGAACAGTACGGGCGTTATAAGGCAAAGGTAGATCCGAAGCTCCTCAAGGAGACGGACCGCAAGGACGGAAAACTGATCCTTGTCACAGCAATCACACCCACCGCGGCCGGTGAGGGCAAGACCACCACTACGGTAGGTCTCGCAGACGGTCTTCGCCGCATAGGAAAGGAAGCCGTGGTAGCTCTTCGCGAGCCCTCCCTCGGACCGGTATTCGGCGTAAAGGGCGGCGCGGCAGGCGGCGGATACGCTCAGGTCGTTCCCATGGAGGACATCAACCTGCACTTCACCGGCGACTTCCACGCGATCGGAGCGGCCAACAACCTGCTGGCAGCTATGCTGGACAACCACATCCATCAGGGCAATGAGCTGAACATCGATCCCAGACGCATCACATGGAGACGCTGCGTCGACATGAACGACAGACAGCTGCGCAACGTGGTGGACGGCCTCGGCGGAAAGTCCAACGGATTCCCCAGAGAGGACGGATATGACATCACAGTCGCGAGCGAGATCATGGCAGTGTTCTGCCTGGCCTCCTCCATTACAGACCTCAAGGAGCGCCTCGGACGCATCATAGTTGCATACAACACCGAAGGAAAGCCCGTAACAGCCAATGACCTCAAGGCCACAGGTGCCATGGCTGCCCTTCTCAAGGACGCCATCAAGCCCAACCTCGTACAGACACTGGAAGGAACACCCGCGTTCGTTCACGGCGGACCCTTCGCCAACATCGCACACGGCTGCAACTCCGTGATGGCCACACAGATGGCGCTCAAGATGGGCGAATACACCGTTACGGAAGCCGGATTCGGCGCAGACCTCGGAGCTGAGAAGTTCCTGGACATCAAGTGCCGCATGACCGGTCTCGTACCTGATGCAGTAGTCATCGTAGCCACCATCCGCGCACTCAAGATGCACGGCGGCCTCAACAAGAAACAGCTCGAGAACGAAGATCTGGCTGCTCTCGAAAAGGGTATCCCGAACCTGCTCAGACACGTTTCCAACATAAAGAACGTATACGGACTTCCCTGCGTCGTAGCAGTCAACCGCTTCCCCGCCGACACCGACGCTGAGATCGAACTTCTCATCAGCAAGTGCCGTGAACTGGGCGTCAACACCATCCTCTCCACCGTATGGGCGGAAGGCGGCAAAGGCGGCGAAGATCTCGCGCGCGAGGTCGTAAGGCTCTGCGAAGAGGAAAAGGGCGATTTCCGCTTCTCCTATGAACTCGATGAGACCATCGAGCAGAAGATCAGCGACATCGTCACCAAGGTCTATGGCGGCAAGGATGTAAGCTTTACACCTGAAGCCAAGAGACAGATCAGGGATCTGACCAAGCTCGGATACGGAAATATCCCCGTCTGCATGGCGAAGACCCAGTACAGCTTCTCCGATGACGCCAACAAGCTCGGAGCGCCGGAAGGCTTCACCGTGACGGTCAGACAGGTCAAGGCATCCGCAGGCGCGGGCTTCATCGTAGCCCTCACCGGAGACATCATGACCATGCCCGGACTCCCCAAGGTCCCCGCAGCTGAGAAGATCGATGTGGATGAGAACGGTGTCATCACCGGACTGTTCTAAAGATCTGTTCCAAATAAAGCATAAATGCCTGTCCTTTCCCGGACAGGCATTTTCATTTATTTACATCTGCAGTTCCGTACTCTGCATTTTATGCGTTTTGTATCGGATTTTATTGCGGTAATGACATTTAAAGCGTTATTATTTTAACTAAGGTTATCCAATCAATAATATGTCTTCGGACACAGGAGGATAGTAAATGAAGTATAATTTTGATGAGATCGTGGACCGCGTCCACGAGGACGGAAGTTATTCCAGCAAGTGGAGCAATAATGAGAGGATGGCTAAGATGTTCCTCACGGACAAGCTTCCCGAGGACAGACTTGTCTTCTTCCTTGCGGACATGGATTTCCGCTGCCCGCCCGAGCTTACCGCGTCTCTGGTGAAGGAAGCCCAGCACGGCGTATTCGGATACTCCTCCGTGCCCGAAGAATACTATCAGGCAGTATGCCGCTGGATGAGAGACCGTTTCGGGATGGAAGTAAAGCCTGAGGAGATCTCAACGGCCCGCGGAGCTCACTCCGCCATCGTCAACGCAATCCAGAAGCTCACGAAGCCCGGCGACGGAGTCATCGTTCCCCGTCCCACCTATTACTACAGCGACGACGTAATGAGCATCGGAAGGCACTACTGCGGCTTCCAGATGAAGAACGACAACGGCTACTACACCTACGACTGGGAAGCATTCGAAGCTCTCTGCAAGGAGCCTCAGAACACCATGGCCATATTCCAGCAGCCCCACAACCCCACGGGACGCGCCTGGACCGACGATGAGATCAGAAGGTTCGCTTCCATCTGCCGCGAGAACAACGTCATCATGCTCTGCGACGACGTCCACATGGACATCAAGCGCAAAGACGTCGAGATCCATCCCTTCATCAAGGTTGTGGGACCGGAAGGCATCGTAATGATCACCGGCATCAACAAGACCTTCAACCTGGCGGGACTCGCAGTCACCAACGTCATCATCCAGGATCCCGCAATCCGCGAGAAGATGGGTCATTCCTGGGGCGGCATGTCCCCCTTCGGCATCCGCGCCTGCATCTCCGCATACACCGAGTGCGACGACTGGCTCGATCAGCTCAACGACTACCTCGATGACAACATCGACTATGTCGTAGACCGCTTCCACAAGGAACTGCCGAAAGTCAAGGTATGGAAGCCGGAAGGCACTTACATACTCTGGCTCGACTTCACCGACTGCGGCTTCACGAACGAAGAGCTCGATCAGCGCATAGCCGGACAGGCTCACATCGGATTCTCCGACGGCGCAGGCCTTGAGCCTCCGGCAGGCACGCTGTTCCGCAGGATGTGCGTTCCCTGTCCGAGAAGCATGCTGGTGGATGCCATGGACCGTCTTGTCAAAGTACTCAGCTGAAAACAGATATATGCAAAGAAAGCACTGACTGTTTGTCAGTGCTTTTCTCATATCTCT
>CACYBC010000108.1 GCA_902772615.1 uncultured Ruminococcus sp. | reverse complement strand
TCATCTCCAAGCGTCTCCTTCTCGACGATGGACGCGAGGATCATGTTCTCTTCCAGAGTGAGTCCGCTCTCTTTGACGAGCCTCAGTGTTCCCTCGGTGTAGACGTTCTTCTCAAAGTTTTTGAGCATCTGCAGGATTATGTCATCGACCGTGCTGCCTATCACGAATTCATATGTATCAGGATATAGGAATCCTTCCAGTTTTATGAACTTGTCCTCACTGGAAGTGATCTCGTCAAAGAACGGCACGTCGAACACATGGGTGTTGCAGGCCTCGATGAACTCGTCTATCTTGCACAGTCTGGCATTCTCCAGCTTGATGGCCATCGCCAGTGCTGTGGTCCCCTCAGGGAAGCTGACTGTCAGAGTCTCGACTTCAGCGTAAGTGGTGGAAGACAGTTCCCTTATCAGTTCCGAATAGCTGCGTCCCATCTGCAGTTTGTGTTTGCCGCACTGGTACTTGCCATCGGACCGCGTGATCCTGCTGAATACACGGAACGCCAGTTCGGACCTGATCAGCCCTTCCTGCTTGAGCTGGGAAGCGATGCTCTGTGTGGAAGATCCCTCCGGAACATCTACAATGATATAGTCTCCGCCTTCCGTGGAATCGAACACCTCATGGTACATCATCACTGCGGTGAACCCGAGGGCAACAAGGATGAGAAAGACCACCGCAAGGATTATCAGTTTGCCGCGGCATCCCAGTCCTCTTTCTTCAGGATCAGACTCTCTGTAATACATAAAAGCTTTCTCCGATCAGTTAGGATAGCAGATTCTGGAAGCTACCTCTTCGGCAGCCTCGGTGCCCCTCAGCATCTCGACCAGCTTAAGGGCGAATCCCGACACCACTCCGGCAGCCCTGCCGGTGATGTACGGGGGATCTATGACCACATCGGAGTCGCTGTAGCTGTCTCCGAGTGCATCTATGAAATCAGGGAAGCAGGTCGCCTTCTTGCCGATGAGAAGCCCTTCCCTGGCAAGGATCGACGGAGCGGCGCATATTGCCGCCACTACGATCCCGTCAGACTCTCCTATCCCAAGCCTCGCCGCGCGTCTCACGGTCTCGCTCTTGGCGAGATTCTCCGTCCCGAGACCTCCTCCCGGGAAGAACACGGCCTCCACATCGTCGCCGGGATAGAACATGTCCTCGGATATGTCCGCCATCACCGTTATTCCGTGAGATCCCTTCGGCATGGATGTGCCGACGCCTACGGTGGTGACTTCTATGCCCGCTCTTCTCATGAAGTCTATGGGCACTATGGCCTCAGCTTCTTCAAAGCCGTCCGCCAGAAAAACATAAACCATCGTGTTTCCTCCTCAATCGAGCATCAGATTCATATAAGGCTCGAGGCTTGATATCTTCTTCGCGGTCTTGAACGACTTGCTCATGCCGTAGACCCTGCTGCTGCCCTCGAACGGAAGGATACCGCCTCCAAGCGGCAGATCCATGGAGACCTTTCTCGGGTTCTGTTCATCGACCAGACTTGCGAGCAGCATCGTCGCGCTCTCCTCTGATGTTCCGAGTATCTCCCTTATGAACATCACCCTGTTTTTCAGAGAATAGATAGCGTATGCCTTTCCCGCCTCGCCTGAATATGATGCGATGTGATCCTGATAGGCCAGAGCATCCGCAGTCATGAAATCCAACTGATCCGCTTTCCACTCTATGTGAGGTATCTCGTACAGCGCTTTTTCTCTTATCTCATAGAAATCTCCGCTGAATATCCTGTCGTATTCTATCGGCACTTCGGGTCTCGGGACCGTCTCCAGCATGCCGGATCTGAGGCGCACCCTCCTGATTGAGAAGTCTGAGTTGTATCCCCTGTTGGCATAAAAGCGGAACAGGATCCTGTTTCCCGGCACCAGGACCGACATCTGGCAGCCTTTTGCCATGGCATTTGTCTCCACGCAGGATATGAGTTCTGTCATATATCCGCGTCCGCCTTTATCGGGTCTCGTTGCGCATCCGTATATGTACACGCAAGGTATAGATTCATCATGGTATCTGAACGAGCAGTATATGCTCATTGCCATGGACACGACCTCGCCGTCTTCTTCATAGACAAGGGTATCGCTGGGTTCCAGCACCTTGTCGAACAGAAAATCGACATAGTTCAGAGGATCGTCAAAACTCTGATCCCAGATCTTCTTGATCTCGGGGATGTCTATTACAGTCGCAGAACGAATCATGATATGACCACCCTGTTCTTTTCCAATATGTAAACTGGTTCGTAGGACAGTTTCGTCCTTCTAAGTCCTTCGTCACCCGCGTCATCTTCCCGGTTTATGAACTCGAACCGGTCTCTCAGCATCATTGCGAACTCCCTGTTGATGACGGAGTACGCGCCGTCGACATCTCTCATTGCCTTCTCAACATGCGTACAGAAGGAACCGGCAGATATCTCCTCGCCGCAGCACCATGCTACCACCTTGCCGCCGACGCGCAGCAGCGCCCCGGTAAGTCCAAGCCTGTCGAACTGACAGAGACTTCCGGCAGAACACGCGCAGTCCTCCCTCAGATCATCTTCGCCGCCGCTCATTCCGGCATACCAGGCTGCGTTCATGGCTGCCGCCTCAGCAATGTTATCCGTTCCGATCTTCTCGAAGGACCAGTCGGAATACAGTCTCTCGAACCTTGTGCAGTGGTTGCGCTTGGAATGATACTTCTTGCCGGGCAGGTCAGCGAGATCGGAACTTCTGTATACATACTCACCGTCAGTCTGTTTCTCGACAGATATCACTCTGTCGCCGAAGACATCGGCAAGAACGTTGAGATCATCGTTCGTTATACATACGAAATGCCTGTTACCGTCAGATCCGGCAGGCAGTTCCTCCACGATCTCTTTCAGATCGCAGCTGCCCAGAGGCATGAGGTAAAGCCCGGGATTGCCAAAACTGACGACGGCGCTGTCATTATGATAAGCGATATTTGTGTCGTAAAAGTGTCGGTAGAGATAAAGATTGGAAAAAGTATACTCGCAGCCGCGGTCTTTTTCCATAAGCAGCGGAAGAAGCCTCTCCCTGTCTTCGATCGTTATTCTATTGAATGCCAGCATTTCAGATCTCCGGTACGCGCGCTATGGTATGCATGATCTTATTATGGATCTCGTCTATTGACAGAAGTTCCCCGCCTCTGTCGCAGTCTATCTTCTCCCATCCGAGGTTATCTGCGCAGTACAGAGCCGCCTTCCTGCACCTCTTCTGGTACTCCTCATCCCTTTCATGGATGTCCTTTTTGCTTTCGTCTCCGCCGTATCTCTTTTCGAGGAGCTTCTTTGAGCACTCCTCGCTCATATTGAGGAACAGCACCAGTGACGGTCTCGGTATCCCCATCAGTCTGTACTCGAAATCCTCCAGCCAGCTGAGATACTCATCCCACTTCTCTTCCGGAAGTTTGCATGTCTGGAACACTTCATTAGATGTAGTGTATCTGTCGCAGACGAAAACGGTTCCCCTGTCGTACTCATCCTTCCACTGTGAGCGGAAGTTGGCGAATCTGTCCACGGCGTACAGCACGGAAGCGGCATAACTGTCCACGTCATCGGGATGCTTGCCGAACTCGCCGTTGAGATACATCCTCACCGGGCCGCTGGAAAGCGAACCGTAATCCGGGAAAGAGAGCTTTCTGACTCTTTTCCCCTCTCTTCTCAGCGCATCGAACAGCAGTTCGGACTGCGTAGCCTTGCCGCTGCCGTCAAGGCCTTCTATAACTATCAGCTTACCGCTCATTTCCAGCATCTTCCTTGAGTTTTCTGTAATACTCCTGGACCTCAGCGAAACGGCCGCAGGTCATTTTCCCTTCCGGGCATCTTCCCAGCGCAACACATGACGGTCCGGATGACTCAAACAGCGAAGGCGCGACCTTGTAGACGAGTTTGAGCATCTCGTCAGCGACCTGGTGTATCTCCCACTGGGCACGGTTGCAGCATCTGAGCATGAACAGGTGTCTCAGGCTGCGGACGTTCATTGTGACCACCATCTGTGTGGTGCATGCGTTTGGCAGCACGAAACGGGCGTCCTCTATGGCTCTCTTCTCCGCTTTGCTGGCGGCAGCCTTCTCGCTGAGCCCCTGCTGCACATACTCTGCGGTGTATCTCGCCTTGAGTTTATCAGAGATCGCATTGTAAGCCTCGGCATCGCGCTTCATGGTCTCTTCATAAAGTGCCAGCACATCGGGATCCTCGGTGAGCGCCGGAGGAGTCACGTACTCGAAATTGTCCAGTCTGACATATCTCTGGCTCTGCACGCTGTATGAAGCGAGCCTGTGCCGGGTGATCTGAGCCAGAAATGATCTGGACACCCCCTCTATCGCAAATGTGAAACTGGCGTGCTCTACCGGGCTCTCATGTCCCATCTCGGTCAGAGTCCTGAGATATTTTGCGGCGCTCTCGTCGGTGAGTCCCTCCATCAGTTCGCTGGCGGTGGAATCCGAATAGCACAGCTTCGCAGCGCTGGCTACCACCTTTTCCGGTATCGGTGTATGCGCCAAAAGATAAACATTCATGTCTGCTCCTCCATTTTCTTCATTGGGGCGTATTTCGCCATAGCTTTCTTCCTCCCGACCCGGTCGAACCGGATGTCGATGAGGCTGTCATTTCCCACTTTAGTGACCGATATCACCGTTCCTCTGCCGAACATCCTGTGTTCCACCAGATCTCCCGGTGCATATGTCACTTCCTCCGATGCGGAATTCCTGAGAGGCACTGTGGAGATATGGCTCCTGAGTTCTTCAGGTCTGTTCTGCATCCGCTGTCCCGCGGGCTGGCCGCGGTGGCCGGCAGTATCGCTTCCGTTATGATCCGCATAGAAACTGCCGAACGCATTAGCTCTTGCGTAGTCACGGTCAAGATAGTTCTTCTTTCTCTCTTCACCGACTTCGGTCACATACCTTCTGTCGACCTCATCCAGGAACCTGGACGCGCGGTTGCGTCTGGAATACCCGTACAGCATCCTTATGCCTGCATGCGTCATATGAAGTTCTTTTCTTGCTCTGGTCATCCCGACATATGCGAGACGCCTCTCTTCCTCGATGTCTCCTTCCCTTGAGCTCCTCTCGGAAGGGAATATGCCTTCCTCCATGCCCGCCAGATACACATAATCGAATTCCAGTCCTTTGGCGGAATGGATGGTCATGAGCGATACCCTGTCGGCATCCTCGTCATAGTCGTCCATGTTCGAGTAAAGAGCCAGTTCCTCCAGGAAGGCCGCAAGGTCTCCTTCCGGATTGTCATTCTCATACAGCCTGACAGTGGAGAGAAACTCGTTGACGTTCTCCAGTCTGGCTTCATTTTCTCTTCCGGGCTCGGAGAGCATCTCCCTGTAGCCGGTGATATCCAGCATCCTGTCAGTGAAATCACCGAGTCCCAGTTCGGCATAGGCGTCGCACAGTCTCCTGTACATGTCCATGAAGCCTCTGATCGCGGGAAGCGCCCTGGATAATGACGGGAAATCAGAAGCGTTCGCCATGACTTCCATCATGGAGATCCCGAGTCCTGACGCGATCTGCTCGATATTGTCCACGGTAGTGCTCCCCAGTTTTCTCGAGGGTCGGTTGATGATCCTCTTGAGCCTCAGATCATCAGACGGCTGGCTTACGATGGCCATGTAGCTCATCACATCCTTGATCTCGGCGCGGTCATAGAATCTCAGCGCGCCAACGATCTTGTAGGGCAC
>CACYBC010000107.1 GCA_902772615.1 uncultured Ruminococcus sp. | reverse complement strand
CTCCTTGAGAGGTTCGACATCATCGACTGGCTGGGATGGCTGGAAGAGAGGTGCGGCACAGAGATCCCAATATACCTCGCGGGCATCTCGATGGGAGCGACATCGGTGCTGATGGCCTCCGGAGAGAAACTTCCGCCCAACGTCAAAGGAATAATCGCAGACTGCGGCTTCACATCCCCGACGGAGATATGGAAGCATGTGGCGAGGGAGGGGATGCATCTTCCTTTCCTGATCACGGATCTGTATTCCAGGATCCTCTGCAAAAGGATGATAGGAGTCTCTCCCGCATCCTACTCGACAGTGGACGCCCTCAGAAAAAACAAAGTGCCGGTCCTGTTCATACACGGTCAGGATGACTCATTCGTGCCGGTGAGCATGACAAAGGAAAACTACGAGGCGTGCGCCGCGCCAAAGGAGATCATGATCGTTCCCGGCGCCATCCACGGCATGAGTTACGCCGTGGCCAAGGAGGCCTACGAGGAGAAGGAACGTCAGTTCTGGGCAAGATACGACTGAAAAAACAGCTCTGTCCTTTTTGTGGACAGAGCCGTTTTCTGTGTACGAGAAGATTTTCTGAAACAGACGAAAAAAGTTCTTCCATTGTCCCAAATTAGGGACAATGTCTCTGTTATCATATATCCAGAAAGAGACAGGAGGAAACAGTGATGAAGAAGAGATTCCTTGATTTCATGGCAGCGCTCTGTTTTTGTTTCAATGTCGACTGGGACGAAGACTTTCCTGATGATGAGTACTGTCTTGAGAACAGGAGCCGCGCAGTGAGACCTGAGATAGTAAAGATCCCTGCGGCGGAGATGCCAAAGGCGAGCTGATCGCCTGATATATGTTTCGATCCCGCTTTTCACCCGCAAAGCGGCTGGCCGTGGGAGAAGAACAGCAACATGCAAAGATATTGCACACAATATATAAGTCCCCGGAACTGACGAGTTCCGAGGGCTTATTATTTCTTATTCAGTTTTGAGCGTTACACGCTTCAGCTGCAGTTTTCAGAACAGGCTGCATACCAGGTCGGTGTATTCTCTCGGGTCATCCAGAGGGACGTCAGCGATGAGTTTAGCCTGAGCCAGAAGCACTTTGGACAGCACGGCGGCTCTTTCCCTGTCTTCCTCAAATGCCTTCTGCAGAGCGGAAAATGCCTCATGGCTTCCGTTGATCTCCAGCACCTTGGTGGCTTTGATATCCTTGAACTGATCGCCTGGCAGAGACTTCAGGTATCTCTCGGCTTCCAGAGTGACGTCTCCGTCCGTGGTAAGGCAGACGGGGTAGCTCCTGAGCTTGTGTGAGAGCCTTACATCTTCGACCTGTCCCTGCAGTGTCTCCTTTATGAATGCCAGAAGGTCTTTGTTCTCCTCCGCCTTCTTCTCGGTATCGGCTTTCTCCTCATCAGTCTCCAGACCGAGGTCGTCGGAACTGATGTTGCAGAACTCTTTGCCCTCATAGTCGCCGAGAACGCTCACCACGAAGGTGTCCGCTTCATCCGTCATGTAGAGCAGCGAATAACCGGCGTCTCTTACCTGTTCGGCCTGGGGCAGCGACTCCGCTCTTGCTGCGGACTCGGCTGAAGCGTAGTAGATCTTCTCCTGCTTCTCCGGCATCTCCTTTACATACTCATCGAGGCTCACGAAGGAGTCCTTTCCGGAGCACCTGTATACCAGCAGATCCTTGAGCAGGTCGCAGTGTATACCGTAGTCGCTGACGACTCCGTATTTGATCAGGGTGCCGTACTGCTCCCAGAACCTGGCATACGCATCGCGGTCATCGTCCATTATGGACTTGAGCTTTGCCTTTATCTTCTTTTCGATGTTGGAGGCGATGACCTTGAGCTGACGGTCATGCTGCAGCATCTCTCTGGAGATGTTCAGACTGAGATCCGGGGAATCCACTATGCCGCGCACGAAGCGGAAGCAGTCAGGAAGGAGATCGGAGCATCTCTCCATGATCATGACCCCGCTGCTGTAGAGCTGCAGGCCTGGCTGATACTCTCTGGTGTAGAGATCGTACGGGGCTTTGCCCGGAATGAACAGCATGGCTTTGTAGGATACCGTTCCTTCCGCGTCCACTCTCACGACTCCGAGGGGCTCCTCCTGGTCGTGGAAGTGATCCTTGTAGAACTGTATGCAGTCCTCGTCGGTGACATCGGATTTGGTCCTCTGCCAGATCGGGATCATGGAGTTGACGGTCTCTTCGTTAGTGACAGGGACATATTTCGTCTTGGGCTTTCCGTCCTCGTCCGTCTCACCGGTCTCCTGCTGTTCGTAGTGCTCGACATCCATCCTGATCGGCCAGCGCACATAGTCGGAATACTTCTTGACCAGCTCCCTGAGCCTGTATGTGTCGAGGTACTCGCTGTAGTGCTCTTCTTCCGTATCGGGCTTGATGTGCATGATCACATCGGTTCCCGTATCCTGCTTGTCGCAATCATCGACGGTGTATCCGTCCGCACCGGACGATTCCCATTTTGAACCTGTTTCTTCTCCGTATCTGCGGGACAGCACGGTGACCTTGTCTGATACCATGAATGCGCTGTAGAAGCCCACGCCGAACTG
>CACYBC010000106.1 GCA_902772615.1 uncultured Ruminococcus sp. | reverse complement strand
GGAGGTCAAAGCCACTGCTGCATATTGATCATGATAAGGTATCAATATTGGAGTAAGCTTATTGCCTGTGAAACGGGAAGCCCGCTTTTTTAAACGTGGGTAGTTCACTCCGACTCAAGCACGGCAAACACCGTGACCAGGTCTCCCTCATCCGTGACGGAAGCATGCGCTTTCAGTTTTTTCTCTGATACGATATCGGCAGCTTTTCCGCTGAAGACATAGTATGGCTTGCCCAGATCATCTCTGAGCAGTTCCACTTCTCTCAGGGAAAAACCTCTGACTCCGGTTCCAAGCGCTTTCGAGAAAGCCTCCTTCGCAGCAAATCCCGCCGCAAGCTTTTCCGGTCTCTCCCCGAACAGTTCTATCTCCCTCTGAGAGAACACTCTTTTCCTGAAGGATTCTTTTGAACACGCCCTGCTCACTCTGGATATCTCGGTCATGTCCACTCCTATGCCGTAGATCACGTCTGTCTGAACCTTTCTTTCCGATACGTTATCTCAGATAATTGACCTTCGTATAGTCGCGGGGCTTGGGATCCGGTTTTTCATCAGGCGTCCCGACAGCTATGCCGAACAGGATATCAAATCCTTCTGGAACATTCAATTCTTCTCTCAGCGCTTTCCCGCCATCGCCGTTAAGGAACCTCATGATTCCTCCGAGATAACAGCTTCCGAGTCCGAGGGATTCTGCCGTCAGTACGATGTGCTCAGCCAGGAAACAGGCATTTACGTCTGCGCCTTTTGCCGAGATGAAGAACACTGTCGGAGCCCCGAAGGAAACACTGTAGCCTGAATCCGAGAATCTGTCCTTTATATCCTGCGGAAGATCCTTGTCCGCAAGCAGACTGTCTCTGTTGGCTTCCGACAGCCTTTTCAGATAATCTACGGACTGGACGACCGTGATATGCCAGTTCTGGCTGTTTCCTCCGCTCGGTGCGAGGAATCCGCACTCAAGCAGCGTCTGCAGCTGCTCTTCCGACAGCTGCTCGCTTTTGTACTTTCTTACGCTTCTCCTGTCACGTATAACGCGTGTGATCTCATTATCAATCATGGACGATGCCCTCCTTTCGATTCCTGAGATAATAATAGCATCAGATGCCGCCCGGTGACAGTATAATCTCCGGGACTCCCTTGCCTGCTCATGATTTACATGATATGATTAGTTACCGGAAACAAACGCAACGATCAGGATCCAGTAAGCGCAGGACATTTGCACAGAGACGCGTGCACAGCTGAGAGCACACGAACACGAAAGCGCTGAATTTCACCTGTGAGCGGCTCCCTGAATGACAGTAGGGGATGACGGAGGTGTCCGTTAAAGCACAAAGGAGTGTCGGCTCTTTCACAGTCGGAATACGGGTGGTACCGCGAAGTCATGCTTCGTCCCGTTCAGGGGACGGGCTTTTTTTATGAATATCATTTCAAACGAGGGATACAAAATGGCAATCAAAGAAACTCTTGACAGGATCCGTGAAGAGGCTCTGTCCGCGATCAGATCGGCAGATGCTGAATCCGCGATCGAAGATCTCCGTGTCAGATTTCTCGGCAAAAAGGGAGAACTGACGGCGATCCTGAAACAGATGGGATCTCTTCCCGCGGAAGAACGTCCCCTGATGGGTCAGCTTTCCAATGACGTACGCAAAGACATCGAATCACTGATCGCGGAACGCTCATCAGAACTCAGGCAGAAGGCTCAGGCCCTCAGATTCAAGGCGGAAGCTCTGGATGTCACGCTGCCCGGCACAGACCCGCACATCGGCTCCAGACATCCTCTTGAGACCGTCCTCGATGACATCAAGGAGATCTTCCTCGGAATGGGATTCAATGTCGCGGAAGGTCCCGAGGTAGAGTTCGATCATTACTGCTTTGAGATGCTGAATATGCCCAAGCATCACCCTGCGCGCGATACACAGGATACTTTTTATATCAATGACAACGTGCTTCTGCGCACACAGACCTCTTCCGTTCAGATAAGAACGATGCTTGCCCAGAAGCCTCCCATACGCATCATCTCTCCCGGCCGCGTCTACAGGGTCGACACCGTGGATGCCACGCATTCCCCGATCTTCCACCAGATCGAAGGGCTTGTTGTGGATAAGGGAATAACCATGGCAGATCTTAAGGGAACTCTTGCCGAGTTCATCCGCAAACTGTACGGTGCAGATATCAAGGTCAGGTTCCGTCCCCACCACTTCCCCTATACGGAGCCGTCAGCTGAGATGGACATGGAATGCTTCCGCTGCCACGGAGAGGGCTGTTCCCTCTGCAAGGGTGAAGGATACATCGAGATCCTCGGATGCGGCATGGTCCGTCCCGAAGTCCTTGAGGGATGCGGCATAGATCCTTCCGTCTATTCCGGTTTTGCGTTTGGAGTAGGCGCCGACAGGATCACCATGATGCGTTACGGCATCAACGACCTGCGCGTTCTGTTTGAGAACGACATGCGTTTCCTGCAGCAACTATAAGGAGGAAAGGATAATGAATGCTCCTGTTTCATGGATAAAGGAATACACCGATCTCGAAGGGATCTCCGTAAAAGAACTTTGCGATGCGCTTACCATGTCCGGCAGCAAAGTCGAACGCTGGACCTGCGAGGCTGATGAGATAAAGAATGTCGTCGTCGGAAAAGTCACCGAGATGCACAGGCATCCCGATTCCGACCACCTGTGGGTATGCAGTGTGGACTGCGGAAGGGCCGCTCCTCTTCAGATAGTTACCGGAGCCCAGAACGTCAGCGTAGGCGATAAGGTGCCGTGCGCACTTGACGGCGCTGTACTTCCCGGCGGGAAGAACATCAAAAGCGGCAAACTGCGCGGAGAAATCAGTGAAGGCATGATGTGCTCGCTTGGAGAACTCGGACTCACGGTCCATGATTTCCCTGAATGCATTGAGGACGGCATCGCCATTCTCGATCCTGCATGCGAACCGGGCGACGATGTCTGTAAAGTCCTCGGTCTGGATGACACCAGCATCGAATTCGAGATCACTTCCAACAGGCCGGACTGCATGTGTGTATCCGGGCTTGGCCGCGAAGCCGCAGCGACATTCCGCAAGCCGTTCCGGTTCCCGCAGCCTCAGATACGTCACGCTTCCGGTTCGATCGATGGAATGCTGAGAGTCAAAAATGAGACTCCCGAAAACTGTCTGAGATATACCGCAGCCATAGTAAAGAACGTCAGGGTAAAGCCGTCTCCCATGTGGATGAGACAGAGGCTCAGGCTCTGCGGCGTCCGCCCGATAAACAATATCGTCGATATCACGAACTATGTCATGCTGGAATACAACCAGCCGATGCATGCATTTGACTACAGAAACGTCAAGGACAGCGAGATCATCATCCGCCAGGCGAAGGAAGGAGAGCATATCGTCACTCTCGACGATATCGACCGCGTCCTTACACCTGATATGATGGTAATAGCGGACAGCGAGAAGCCGATCGCTGTCGCCGGCATCATGGGCGGTGAATACAGCGGGACATATGACGATACCAATACAGTCATATTCGAGTCCGCCTGTTTCAACGCGGTGAATGTCCGCTATACAGAGAAAGGTCTCGGGATGAAAACCGAGTCCTCTGTCAGATTCGAGAAAGGTCTTGATCCGGAGAACACGCTGCGTGCGCTGACCCGTGCCCTCGAACTTGTTGAAGAGCTGGATGCCGGCGACGTCGTCTCCGGATTCGTGGATATCAAAGGCAACATGCCGGAGCGCAGAACGCTTCGCCTGGAGCCGGATAAGATAAACGCTTTCCTGGGGACTGACCTTCCCGCAGAAGAGATGGTCTCGATCCTCAGATCCCTGGAATTTGAAGTCTCCGATGATCTGACCGTCACACCTCCGTCATTCCGTGCCGACATCCTGCTTATGAACGATATCGCAGAAGAGATAGCCAGATTCTACGGGTATAACAATGTTCCGTCCACAGTAATGACCGGCGTAGCGACCGCGCAGCTCACAGAGAGACAGCATTTTGAAAAAGATCTGGCCATGCGTCTCGTTTCTGCGGGATTGTACGAAGTGAAGACCTACTCGTTCATGGGCACCCGCACTCTCGATCTTCTCAGCGAGCCATCCGACAGCGAGCTCCGCAAAGCAGTCGTCATAAGCAATCCGTTCGGCGATGACACCGCACTGATGAGGACCACACTGCTTCCGTCGATGCTCGAAGTGGTATCCCGAAACGTGAATGCCAGAGTTGCCTCCGGTTCGTTCTTTGAGATAGGAGTCACATTCCATGCACATGATGATGCCAACGAGCTTCCCGATGAGCTCAAGGATCTGGTCATAGCCAGCTACAACTCCCTTGGCTTTTACGGTGTCAAAGGCGTGCTGGAAGATATCTGCAGGAACGCGAACACAGAATCACCGGTCTTTACTGCATTGACTGACAGCAATCTCTATCATCCCGGCCGGGCAGCTACAGTCAGCATCGGCGATACTGTCATCGGAACGATGGGCGAACTTCTGCCTTCAGTGGCATCTAATTTCAACATCAAGGAAAAAGTGACTGTTGCAGTTGTTTCTGTCGAAAAGCTGTTCGCGGTAAGAGGCGGTGTCAGAAGATTCACTCCTCTGCCAAAGTTCCCTGCCATGACACGCGACCTTGCGGTGGTATGTGACGTATCAGTACCCAGCGGAGATATTGAACGCGAGATCCGCTCCGCGTGCGGCGACATACTTGAGTCCCTTTCAGTCTTCGATGTGTATACAGGCGATAAGGTTCCGGCAGGAAAAAAGAGCATCGCATACTCAATGGTCCTCAGACACAAGGACCGCACCATGACCGATGATGAGGCTGATGCCGCTATCGAGCGCAGTCTCAGACAGCTCGAGCACATAGGCGCATCGCTCCGCAGCTAACTTGCCTATTCAGAGCAAATGGTCTATTCTATTATGTGACTGAATAATACGGAAAGGATTTGGACATGCAGGATGCAACAATGATCTTCTCCTTTGAGGATGAAGAAGAAAAACTGATCCACGATAAGCTCGTAATGATCTATGATGCCCTTAAGGAAAAGGGTTATAATCCTGTCAATCAGATCGTCGGATATCTTCTGACCGAAGACCCGACATACATCACCACGAACAGGAATGCACGTTCCGTCATGCTGACGATGGACCGCGATGATATCCTTCAGGTCCTTGTCCGCAGATTCCTTAGTTAAGGAGGAATAAAATGGCAGAAGACATCACCCTGACCTACAAGGGACACCCTCTGGTCAGGCACGGGAATGACATATACTACGGCGACCCCGGAGATCCGTACGTCGTATATATGCAGATCCTCGGAACCGAGAAAAAGAACGGGATCGATACTGCTAACAGAGTTCAGGTAATGCTTCTTTCCAACGCGGAAGGACTGAACATGATGGAACGTATAGTCAGAGTAAGCGAGAAAAACAGTCTGTACAGCGCTCTTGACATCGGTTCCATATGGTACGAGAAAGCGATCCTTGAAGGGGCAAAGAAATAACCGGACCTTCTCTCGGACAAATACATCAGTAAGAATGCCGGGCTGACAGCCCGGCATTTTCAGTTCTCACAAAAAAAACGAAGACCGCAGCAGTGCGGTCTCCGTATATTCACATAATGATCAGTCTTCGTCGTGATGATGGTGATGATGGCCGCAGTCGCAGTCCTCATCCTCACAGTCACAGTCTTCGCAGTCCTGAATGTCGAACTCGATCTTCTCGCCGCAGAACGGGCACTTCACGTCACCGTTGAATATCGTATCCTCATCGACCGAGAATTCCTTGCCGCAGGAAGGACACTCGATATCATAAAGATAATCTTCGTCGTCCTCTTCCTCATCTTCATCGTCATCGTCGTCATCCTCTTCCACTCCGAAAAGAGTATCGAGATCATCGTCGATGTCAGCAATGTGTTCATCCATTGCATCAAGGTCATCATAAAGGCTGGTGATGTCCTCATCACATTCCTTGAGGGTATGAGCCATGTCGTCAACAAGCTCAAGAAGTGCATCGAAGATCTTCTTTTCCTTGTCGCCAAGGGAAAGATCACTTGCTTCTACGAGGCCTTTAAGAAAACCGACTTTTTCAAGAATATCCATTTTTATGCCCTTCCCATATATTCACCCGTACGGGTATCGATCTGAATGACGTCTCCCTCATTGATGAACAGAGGCACACGGACTTCGGCGCCTGTTTCAAGAGTGGCAGGCTTAAGAGTGTTTGTAGCTGTGTTGCCTTTGAGGCCGGGCTCCGTATGAGTTACTTCCAGCTCCACGAAGTTAGGCGCTTCAATGCCGAAAACACTTCCCTTATAAGACAGGATCTTGACATCCATGTTTTCCTTTACGAAGCGGAATGTGTCGGGCAGATCCCTCGCGGCGACAGGTGTCATCTCGTATGTCTCAGCGTCCATGAAGTAATACATGTCCCCGTCGTTATAACTGTACTGCATGTCGCGGCGCTCGATGAATGCCTGCTCGAACTTGTCGGTAGGGCTGTATGTGCGGTCAAGCACGCTGCCGGTGATAACGTTCCTTACCTTTGTGCGTACAAACGCAGCGCCTTTTCCGGGCTTTACATGCTGGAACTCGATGATCTGAAAAACGTTTCCGTCCTCTTCAAAAGTTACGCCGTTCCTGAAATCTCCTGCAGAAATCATATTAAATCTCCTTGCTAATAAAGAACCTTTTTAACTTAGTAATATTATCATATGTCTCTTGCCCTTGCAAGAAAAACCGAATCCCGTCCGGCAGAACATCCCTTCAGGCAAAGAGCTGCCCCGGCTCAGCTTCATGAAACACAGAAGCAGCCGGCGCAGCCCTGGATATTTCGATTCTTTTTCAGATCCTGTTTACTCCGGTCCTGACTGCAGCTTCAGCGACGGCCTTGGCAACATTCCTGACCACTCTCTCGTCAAAAGCTCCCGGAATAATGTAGTCGGCACTCAGTTCATCTTCACTTATAGTGCCGGCGATGGCATAAGCCGCAGCGATCTTCATCTCATCATTTATCTGGCTCGCCCTTACATCAAGCGCACCGCGGAATATTCCGGGGAAAGCAAGGACATTGTTTATCTGATTCGGATAGTCGCTGCGTCCGGTACCCACGACTTTTGCTCCTGCTTCTCTCGCTTCATCAGGCATTATCTCCGGCATCGGGTTGGCCATTGCGAACACGATAGGATCTTTTGCCATGGTGCCGATCATCTCC
>CACYBC010000105.1 GCA_902772615.1 uncultured Ruminococcus sp. | reverse complement strand
TGGTATCAGGATCCCGAGGTCTGCAAAAACGTCGACGACATCGACAGGGTGTATGACCTTCAGATGCTCAGGAACATGTACAACTACTGCAGCACCCACGGCGACTGCTACTACATCAGGTACCGCGGAGAGCTGGTGGGAGACATTACCCTGAGAGCCGACGGGGAACTTGCCATAGTCATCTGCAGGGAATATCAGAACAGACACATCGGCAGGAGATGCGTAGAAGACATGATTAAGCTCGCTGAGGAAAGAGGCTTCAGCGAGGTAAAGGCCACCATATATCCGTTCAATGAACAGAGCAAAAGCATGTTCAGGCATGCCGGTTTCACACAGACGGACGAGGAGCGCTGGGTGCGCAGCACCGGCTGAAAGGAGCTCAGAATGACTAAAGGACATTTTCTCGAAACCGACAGGCTCTTCCTCAGGGAGATGACGCCGGAAGATTTTGTCTCTCTTTCCAGAGTGCTGAGAGACAGGGAGATAATGCAGCATTATCCCTATGTGTTCGACGAGGAGCGGGTCAGGAACTGGATAGACAGGAACATCGCGAGATACCGCACCTTCGGCTTCGGGCTTTGGGCCGTATGCCTTAAGGACAGCGGAGAGATGATAGGCGACTGCGGACTCACGATGCAGAACATCCACGGCGTTATCAGACCTGAGATCGGATATCACATAAGGCGCGACATGCAGAGAAAAGGTTTCGCAAAGGAAGCCGCCACAGCAGTGCGGGACTGGACATTCGGGAACCTTCCCTTCGGGGAGATATATTCATACATGAAATACACCAACGAACCGTCCGCAAAGACGGCAAGATCATGGGGATGCAGTTTCCTGGAGCGCTACGAGGACGAAGAAGATGGTTTCACCGACGTTTACATGATCTCCCGGGAGCACTGGGAAGAAATAAAGGACTGAAAAGTCCAAAAAATACGGAAGGCAGCGTCTGCTGCCTTTTTTAGTGGATATTTTGATTGTAAAGGAGTAACGCTTGACAGGTAATATAAGGCATTTCAACAGGTCTCTGAGGCCTGTTTCAGCCATATCTTCCCGCCTGATGCACAGAACCGCACGGTCCAGCGCACCGGAAGACGGAGAAGATGACAATAACAGGGAAGATCCGTGTTATACAGACATCCTCAGGCGGCAGAAGTTCAGTTTTTTCAGCAGGAAAAGAGTAGGAATACAAAGGAGATATGAGCCTTCATCATTTAAAAGACGTTCGGCCGGTCAGGATAAAGCGGAGAGAACGGTGTTCCTGTTTCTGTTCACGCTGTTCGTGTTGCTTGCCGCGGTCTCTTCCATGTTCGCTTCCGTCTCGGCTTATTCCTCCGGCATGGGAATAATGGAGGCGGGGACAGCTTGGACCGGCACGGACATTTTTTCCTGGCCTCTGGCCGTCGACGGCCGGATAACTTCGGTATACGGGATAAGAGCGGATCCGATCACAGGAGAGGAAAAGATGCACTCCGGGACCGATATCGCAGCTGCTGCCGGAACACCTGTGCTGGCTGCCGCAGCAGGAACAGTCATATCCGCAGACATGACGGACAGCTGGGGAGGAGGTTACGGATTCCATGTAATGATCGACCACGGTGACGGCATAAGCACACTTTACGGACACTGTTCGGTGCTTTGCGTCAATCCCGGACAGTACGTGCAAAAAGGGGAGATGATAGCCAGAGTCGGTTCCACTGGAAACAGCACCGGCGATCATCTCCACTTCGAGATAAGCATTGACGGGATCAGGCAGGATCCCTTACTGTTTTTTGTTTCTGTTTCTTAGCTTTATGCGGGTCTTCAGCAGGAAGAACCTGTAGCCCGTGAAGTCGTAGGCGTATATGCGGGCGTCGTGTCCGCGGACTACGTCCTTTCTCAGCTTCTTCATCTCGAGGTAGCAGTCCAGCGCAGCCTCAAGATCGCCCTCACCGTTCCTGGTATCGAGGATCAGTCCGTACAGTCTCAGTGCCTCCTCGAGATCTATGATGGACTTCACTGTATCTTTTTCCTTCGCGCGCTTTCTCAGGTGATCGCAGACCATTGCCATGTCCTTCTCAGCCATGTCGAAGTGCTTCCTGTCGTCCATGGCGAGATGCACGTCGGACAGATCCTGGTAATAGAGCATCCTGAGCGTCTCATCCTTCAGCTTTCCGCTCTGCAGGTATTCGTCTACTGTGGCGCAGTTGCTCCTTATCTGTTTATACACCTCGTTGTACATCTGATCCTTCTCCTGATCGTTCTTCCAGGGAAGTTTCGAAGGATCCGTGAATCTGGTGTTTATCAGATAGTTCCAGCGCTTGTGCAGATACCTCTGTTCGCAGTCCAGTCTCTCTGTGTCGCGGAAGGGAAGTCTGTCTCCCAGGTTCTCCAGGATACCCAGTGCCTCTTCTTCACCGCCGGTCTGAGCAAGAAGCCTGTACAGCATGATGTGCACGTGCACGGTGCCAAGTTCCTTAGCTCTCTGGCTGAGTTCTCTGAGCCAGTACTTCCTCTCGCTGTCGGTATCCTCCTTCTTGAGGAATGAGAAGAGGCCCCAGTGCTTGTCCAGCAGGGAGGAGCGGAAGGAAGTCAGCCTCACAGCGGAGATGGTGAAATCCAAATAGGACTTCATGTCCTTCTCTCTGTCGCGGTGCGTGCTGTTTATACTGAAAGCCTCTTCGTAGTGTCTGTCGGCAAGCTTTCTGTTTTTGTCGTCGTTTATCAGGAACTGCATGTCCGCGAGGGTTGTGGCGGACTGCGCGATGTCGCTGTCCAGCTCCCTGGAAGGTATCTCTTCTCTCAGTCCAAGCAGACCGCTGTGGATCTCATCCAGGATCTTCACGGCTTCCTTTGCTTCAGTGAGCGACAGATCCTTCATCTCAGCTCTGCAGACAGCGGCTCTGGCCCTGAGCAGATACCAGCGTACATAGGGATCTTCATCTTTCGCGCTGACTTCTCCGATCGCTTTTTTCAGTTCGCTGCGGGCTTCTTCCGCGTATTTCACGGGTTCTTCGGCGTCTGACTGCTGGGAGATCTCCACGCAGGCCGTGAGTGCCCTCAGCTTTTTCACAGCATCGATGTCATACGCGTGATCGACAGCTTCATCCGCGTAGTGCCAGGCCTCCTGAAGATCTCCGGAGGCACCGAGATCGGTAAGGGTCTGCGCAAGACGCAGATAGATGTCAGACAGTCTGCTCCCGTCCCTGACAGCGCCTATGTTGTCGTATATAAGATCGATAAGGCCATAGCGGGTGATGCTGTCGTTTCTGGTCTCTCCGATGTACGGCAGCACGTCGCGGGACAGGAAGTCGAAGAGATCGCTGCAGTCGTGATCCTTCGAGTACTCCGCAGCCGCTGCGAAGAAACTGTTCTCCTCCGTATCTGTCTGAAGAAATGTCAGTATGTCGTTGGCTGCTGCTGATCTGCGGAACGGGGAAGCGTTGTTCAGTTTTGAAATGTTTTCTGCCGCGTGCTCATAGTACTCCGAGAACAGATCGTAGATGAGCAGCTCGCTCTCCCTTAGCTGATCGTCCGCGGGAAGGGAAGCCAGGTGGTCCCTGAGAGCTTCGATGTAGCTGTAATACTCCTCCGGCGTCATGCTGTCATGGACGCCGTTCCTGATGCAGCTGTGCATGAAGTCATAGCACCCGTTCTCACGGACGATGAACAGGTCGCTCATGTAGTTGACGAACTGCACGAAGGCGAGATCCGTAAGATTGTATCCCTTCTTCGCCAGAAGGGCAGTCAGGTCCTCAGGCCTGAGTCCTGCCCGCGATACGGTCAGGAACCTGGTGGCCTCCTTCATCATGGGGCCGTCTATCATCTCTCCGGCCGCGTTCAGAAGATGCACCGCCATCTCCTCCAGCGTCTCCGGGAAGGTATCGATGATGGAGGACAGATAGCTGTTGATAGCCTCTATGCCGTCTCCGGCCTCAGCTATCCTCGCGAAGTCGTCCGCGTCCATCAATGTCAGACGCGCGACGGCCATGTTTATGTAAAGGGGATTGTTCGTCTTGCACTTGGCTACTATGCCGGCCTTTATCTCTTCCGACAGCTGTTTTCCGTATATCTCCAGTGCGCCGTCCACAAGGCTGTACAGTTCCTGCACCGTCGGCTCGAAGCGGCTGAGAACGTTCCTGCCGCTCTTCTCGGAGTGCGGTATCTCTATGGATTCGTCGCAGGTGTACAGGACCTTGACCTGCTCCGTGATCTTCTCCATCACGAAGTTGAATCTGTCCCTGTAGATGTCCTTGCGTATGTTCTCAACGCCGTCCACTATGATGGCTATCCTTCTGCCGCGGTATCGAAGCCAGCTCTTTGAGAACCACTCGACAAGGCCGTTCATGTAGTCCAGGGCTTCATCTATGCTGAGGTCAGCAAGATACTCGTCCACAGACTGCGAGGCGGCGCCGAGATAGCGGTGCTTCTTATGCATTATCTCTTCCATGTGGTAGATGATGTACAGAAGTATCCCTCTTGTATCGCTGAGCATCGAAGTGGATCCGGCATAGACCTCTATGACCCGGAAGCCGGCCTTCTCCAGCACTCTCGCCACATGAAGGGCTGTCATGGTCCTGCCGGTGCCGCTGGGTCCTCTGAGGATCTGCACCTCGCGCTTCCTCTCAAGATCTTTGAATATCCTGCCGTGCATCTCCTCGGCCAGTATCCTGGTGTTTATGAGTCCGGTCCTCGTTGAGGTCATCACCGCGCCGAGTCCCTTGGGACGCCCGGCGAACATGTACCTGAGCCTGTTCATCACGTCGCCGAATTCTATCCTGTAATCGGAAGGGAACATGATCTCCTTGTACTCGAACAGGTCTCTCAGAAAGCTCGAGTTGAAGCCGGTGACCTTTTTGAACGCCCTCATCTTCTCCTGAATGAAGATCTTCTGTATGCTGTCGGTCCTCTCCACGATGTTCTGCCGGCTGAGCTGTTCCCACTGGGGCAGGAACTGTCCCTGCAGGTCAGAGAAGACCATGTCGGAGAACTCCTCAAGTCCCGTGACCCTGCTTCCGTTCCAGGACGCCTTATAGAACCTGACTCTGTCTCCGGCGAGATCCCTGATCCTCCTCTTGAGGGTCTCCAGCTTGCTGCGGCTCTGCTCATACTCCTCCCGGAAACCCGCGGGGAGCGTGTCAGCGTCCAGTTCGCGGAAATAGAAGAAGGTATTGCGAAGAGACTCCCTGGACGAGAGCGCTCCGTATTCGATCTCCAGCTGCGTGACGCTTATGTCCAGTTCATTGATCCTGAAGCCCGGGCGCTTGCGCACTTCCTTTCGGATCACGCTCTCTCCGGGCATGTATCCGTATCTCTCTCCGAGAAGCACGATCATGTTGGGCCTCGCTCTGTCTATCTCGTTGAGACAGACCGATAGGACCCTGCGGTTCTGTTCGGCTTCGTCCATGCTGGTGGTGTCCACGCCCCATCTGAGGTCGGAGAACGACACGCTGTCGCCATACTTCCTCGCAGTGTCGTTGAGCCTCGGCTGCACGACGCTCTTGAGTATGTCGCGCTCCGCCTGCATGTCCCTGAATGTGCTGGAAACGAATATCGTCTTCATGAGTCCACCCTTAAATGCTTATTGATTAGATTCTATCGCAGAACAGGCCGCCGGATAAACACGTTTTTTGACCTCAGGAAGCTGAAACATATGTTTCTGTGATAGACTAAGACAAATCGGGATTTGTCGGGATACCTGTCGGCAAGGAAAATCGGGAAACAGTTTTGAAT
>CACYBC010000104.1 GCA_902772615.1 uncultured Ruminococcus sp. | reverse complement strand
CTCGGGTTCAATTACAAGTGGAACATGGGCTGGATGAACGACACTCTGAGCTACTGCGAGACGGATCCGTTCTTCCGCAAGGGAATGCACAACAGGCTCACCTTCTCCATGATGTACGCATATTCGGAGAACTACATCCTTCCCATCTCTCACGACGAGATAGTTCACGGCAAGCGTTCCATGATCGACAAGATGCCCGGGGATTACGACCAGAAGTTTGCAAACCTCAGGGCGTTCTATGCATACATGTTTGCCCATCCGGGCAAAAAGCTCACCTTCATGGGAAATGAGTTTGCCCAGTTCATAGAATGGCGCTACGCGGAAGGACTTGACTGGCTGCTGCTGGATTATGACAAGCACCGCAGGTTCCGCTCATACATGAAGGAGCTCTTCAGCATATACAGGAACACTCCCGCATTCTGGGACCAGGATGACAGCTGGAACGGGTTCAGGTGGATAAATGCCGATGACGCAGACCGCAACTGCCTGTCCTTCATAAGGTATGCGTCGGACGGCTCCGCGGTGGTGGTCATATGCAACTTTGCGCCTGTCGAGCGCAAGTACTACCGTCTCGGCGTGCCGTATCCCGGGAATTACAGGATCATGCTGAACTCTGAGCTTACTGAGTTCGGCGGCGGCACAAGACCGGGTATACTGTCATTCAAGTCGGACGAAACACCGTACAACGGTTTCGATAATTCTATCTGTGTGGATCTGCCGCCCATGTCGGCGATCTATCTAGAATCACCAAAAACAAACACCAGGAGGACGCAGCAATGAAAGAATGTGTCGCGATGCTTCTTGCGGGCGGTCAGGGCAGCCGTCTGTACGCCCTTACGCAGAACATCGCCAAACCGGCAGTTCCATACGGAGGGAAATATCGCATCATAGACTTTCCTCTCTCCAACTGCACCAACTCAGGCATCGACACCGTAGGTGTACTGACTCAGTACCAGCCTCTTGAACTCAATGAGTACATAGGCAACGGAAAGCCCTGGGATCTCGACCGTCTGGACGGAGGCGTACATGTGCTGCCTCCCTATCAGAAGGCCAGCGGGAGCGACTGGTATCTCGGCACCGCGAATGCGATCTGCCAGAACATCCGCTTCATAGACAGATACGATCCCCAGTACGTCCTCATCCTCTCCGGCGACCACATCTACAAGATGGATTACCGCAGCATGCTGGACGTGCACAAGGCCGCCCACGCCGACTGCACAATCTCGGTCATGAAAGTACCGATGGAGGAAGCCTCCAGATTCGGCATCATGAACGCCGACGAGAACGACGTCATATATGAATTCGAGGAGAAGCCCAAGAATCCCAAGAGCGACCTCGCCTCAATGGGTATCTATATTTTCAGCTGGGACGTCCTGAGAGAATACCTTCTCAGGGACGACGCTGACCCCAACAGCGAGCACGATTTCGGAAAGAATGTGATCCCTGCGCTGCTCAATGACGGAAAGAAGATGCAGGCCTACCGCTTCGAGGGATACTGGAAGGACGTAGGGACCATCGCGAGCCTCTGGGACGCTAACATGGACCTTCTGAACCCCAGCAGGCCCTTCGACGTCTGGGCCAAGGACAGCAGGATCTATTCAAGGCCTCAGTCGCTGCCTCCCCATTTCATCTCTTCGACCGCCAAGGTCGAGAACTCGCTTGTCACCGAGGGCAGCCGGGTATTCGGAGACGTTGAGAGCTCCGTTCTGTTCGGCGGGGCCTATGTGGAGGAAGGCGCGGAGGTATCTTTCAGTCTGCTGCTCCCCGGAGCCAGAGTCGAGAAAGGAGCCAAGGTCAGATACGCGATCATCGCCGAGAACAGCACGGTATGTTCCGGTGCGGTCGTCGGTGAGAGCCCTGAAAGCTTCTCCGATGTCGATAAATGGGGCATCGCGGTCGTCGGCCCCGGTCTCAAAGTCGGGAACAATGCAGATATAAAAGCAGGCGCGATGATCTATGAAGATGTCAAGGAGGGCGAAGTAAAATGCTGACACGCGACACTCTCGGAATCATTTTTGCAAACATGCATGAGAATTCCGTCCGCGAGATGACACAGGAACGCTCCATGGCTTCCCTTCCTTTCGGCGGGCGCTACCGTCTTGTGGACTTCACCCTTTCGGCTATGGTCCACGCCGGCATATCTCAGGTCGGCATCGTCACCAAGAACAACTACCAGAGTCTTGTTGACCACATAGGATCCGGCAGGGACTGGGACCTCGCCAGGAGGCGCGGCATCTCCATCCTCTCCCCGTATTCCTATACCAGTTCGGAAGGAAACATGGCGTTTCACGGAAGGATCGAAGCCCTTTACGCCGTGAGGGATTTTATAGAGCATTCCTCAAGCGATCTGGTTCTTCTTGCCGACACAGATCATATCTGCTCCCCTGATATATCGGATATCATAGACAAACACATCAGCACCGGAGCCGATGTCACCATGGTCTGCAGGGACCCGGATCCGGATCCCGAGAACGTATCCAACTGCATCTCCGTCAGATGCGGCGAGGACGGGACCGTCAACGATATAATGATCAACAGATTCGATGAGAATTATCTGCAGAGCATGAACATCATGGTGATCGGGAGGCTCAAACTGCTTGAGCTCATCGCGGATGCCAGCGCGCACGCGAAGACTTTCTTCGAGAGAGACATCCTGCTTGAGCACATCAACGAGCTCAAGGTGGTGGCATACAGGTACACGGATTATGTCCGCAGGATCACCGGGCTCAGGAGCTACTACAATATCAGCCTCGAGCTCACCGATCCCGAAAAGACCTCGAAGCTGTTCGGAAAGCAGATAATCTATACCAAAGTCCATGACTCGCCTCCTGTCCGCTACAGCATAGGCTGCGACGTCAGGAACAGTTTCGTGGCAGACGGATGCACCATTGAAGGCACCGTGGAAAACTGCGTGCTCTTCCGCGATGTCGTCATCGAGAAAGGCGCAGTCGTCAGGAACAGCGTCATTATGCAGAACACCCGCGTATGTGCAGGCGCTGATCTAAAGTGCGTCGTCACCGATAAGGATGTCACGGTCACGTCCGGCAAGAAACTCGCCGGAGATCCCGAGTATCCTCTCTACATCAAAAAGAAAAGTGTGGTTTAATCATGCCCAGAAAGAAAGCTACAGCGGCGGAGACCGCCGCTACTGAGACAAAAGCTCCGGTAAAGAGGAGCTCCTCTAAAACGTCAAAGACAGCTTCCGAGACGAAACCGATGACTTCCAGAAGCAGCAGGAAGGGTCCCGACGTAAGGGTGCTCTTTGCTTCCAGCGAAGTCGCTCCCTTCGCCGCCTCTGGAGGACTTGCGGATGTTGCAGGTTCCCTTCCGGTCTACCTCAACAGAAGCAACTGCGACGTGCGCGTGATACTCCCTCTCTACAGTTCCATCTCAAAGGACTGGAGAGACAAGATGAGATTCATAACATACTGCTATGTTTCCCTGAGCTGGAGAAGCGCCTACTGTGGCATCTTCGAACTCAAGGACAGAGGTGTTACGTACTACTTCATCGACAACGAGCAGTACTTCAAACGCAGCTCGCTCTACGGCGAATACGATGACGGTGAACGCTTCGCATTCTTCTCCAAAGCCGTGATTGAAGCTTTGTGCAGGATCGACTTCGAGCCTGACATCATTCACTGCAATGACTGGCAGACTGCCATGATACCCGTTTATCTGCGCGAGTACAGGTGGGTCGGAAAACTGGCAACGGTAAAGACTCTGTTCACCATCCACAACATCCAGTTCCAGGGGCAGTATGACCCGTATATCCTCGGAGACATATTCGGTCTGCCGGAATCGGATCTGACCCTCATGAAATGGGACGGGTGCCTGAACCTGATGAAAGCGGCCATAGAGCTGTCAGACAAGGTCAATACGGTGAGTCCGACGTATGCCTCCGAGATACTTGACCCCTGGTACTCCTTCGGGCTGGATCCCCTGCTGAAAGGACTGCAGTTCAAACTCTGCGGCATCCTCAATGGCATAGATTTCGACACCTGGAATCCCGAAACGGATCCGGCGATCGCAGCCAACTATACTGCTGACGACCAGGAAGGAAAACTCGCATGCAAGAAGGATGTCCTCAATGAGTTCAGTCTGGACGATGACGGCAGGCCTCTGGCAGTCATGATAGCCAGGCTCACGGAGCAGAAAGGCGTCGATCTGCTGGCTCCCATCATGGATGAAGTAATAAAGAACGGTATCCAGGTCGCCATTCTCGGGACGGGAGACGTCAAATATGAGCAGATATTCACCGATATCGCAGCCCGTTATCCTGGAAGCTGTTCCGCGAGGATAGCCTACAACACTTCGCT
>CACYBC010000103.1 GCA_902772615.1 uncultured Ruminococcus sp. | reverse complement strand
TGCGGAGGAAGGACTTGAACCTACGACCTCCAGGTTATGAGCCTGGCGAGCTACCAACTGCTCCACTCCGCGATATCCTTGGGAACATTATTCTATCATCAGTATCCGATAATGTCAAACTTATTTTGTCTCTATTTGACGTAAAGAGGAGGAGATCACATATGATCTCCTCCTCTTGAGTGTATGATTCAGAATTTTCCGTCGCCGTCCGGATCGAGATCCTTCAGCGCTTCTGCGATATCCCTTGATATCTCATCCTCATCTTCCGGATCGATCTCATCAAAGAGATCCTCTGCCTCTTCCTTTACACCGTCTACCGCATTATTCAGTTCCTTCTTGGCTCTTTCGCTGTCGAACTCAACAGTGAATGTCCTTTTGCCTTCCTCGGTCTTTGCGGTGCTGAATTTGAGGAACCCCATCTCCTTGAGGAAGAAAACGGTACCCGCAGCAAATCCCAGCAGGGCTGCTGCCTTCTCCAAACCTCTTGCCATATCGTCTCTCCTTTCAGCGATGTCGAGGGAACACCTTATTTTACCAGCATGCTGTCTTCCCAGCAGTCAGGCGCCTTGATCCCGAACAGGTCAGCGACCGTAGGCGCTACGTTGGCTAGTCCGTAGGGGCCTTCCCCGAATTTAATATCTCTTTCCTTGTCAACGATTATGAACGGGACCGGATTGAGTGAATGAGCGGTCCTTACCTGGATCTCACCCTTCTTGTTCTTCTCGAGCATCTCATCGGCATTGCCATGATCCGCTGTGATGATGAGCGTCACGCCCTCCTCTTCGCAGACCTTGACCAGCCTCGCGAGCATCAGGTCGAGGGCACTCATGGAAGTGATGACTGCATCCAGATTGCCCGTGTGTCCGACCATATCGCCGTTCGGGAAGTTGCATCTGATGAAATCGTACTTTTTGCTCTTTATCACATCGATCAGATCATCAGTGATATCAGCGCACTTCATCCAGGGCCTCTCGTCGAAGCTAACATTGTCGGAGGGTATCTCTTTATAATCCTCCAGCTCTTCGCTGAACTTTCCGGTCTTGTTTCCGTTCCAGAAATACGTCACATGACCGTATTTCTGAGTCTCGCTGACCGCGTACTGACGAAGTCCGTTCTTGATGAGCAGCTCGCTCAGTGTGTTACGGATCTGAGGCGGATTCACCAGGAAGCGTTTCGGGAGCTTGAGGTCTCCGTCATACTGAAGCATTCCGGCATAGACCACATCGGGACGGGGCTCGCGGTCGAAAGCGTCGAACTCTTCGTCGTCGAAAGCCATGCTGATCTCCAGCGCTCTGTCGCCTCTGAAGTTGAACAGCACTACCGCGTCGCCGTCATTGATGGTTCCCACGGGACCGTTCTCATCGACGATGACGAAGGCGGGCAGATCCTGGTCTATCACATCCAGTTCGCTGCGGTAGGTCTCGATGGCTTCCTTTGCGGAGGCAAATCCGCGGCCTATCCCGCGCACATGTGTGTTCCAGCCGGTCTCTACCATGCCCCAGTCAGCCTTGTAGCGGTCCATGGTGACCTTCATACGGCCACCGCCGCTGGCGATGCAGACGTCAAAACTGTCATCCGAAAGCTCTGCTATCTTTGCTTCAAGAGCATCGACATATGTGAGTGCGCTGGTGGCAGGGACATCCCTTCCGTCCAGAAGGATATGCACCCTCACCCTCTTCACTCCGTCCGCCTTTGCGCGCTCCATCATCGCAAACAGATGGCTGATGTTGGAGTGCACGTTTCCGTCAGAAAGGAGTCCTAGGAAATGCACTGTTCCCTTTACTCCCGTGACATCCTTCCATGCGTCGGAGGAGAATATCGATCCGTTCTCTATGGACTCGTTCACGAGCTTGGCGCCCTGTGAATAGATCTGTCCGCAGCCGAGAGCGTTGTGTCCGACCTCGCTGTTTCCCATGTCCTCATCGGAGGGAAGGCCTACGGCAGTGCCGTGGGCCTTGAGCTGGGTATTGGGGCACTCAGCCCTCAGGCGGTCGAGAGTAGGTGTGTTCGCTAAGGCCACTCCGTCTCCCAGTCCGGTCTTTGAGATTCCGACTCCGTCCATTACAACGAGGAGAACCGGTTTCTTATTCATATGAATATGATCCTTTCTTATTTGCTGGCTGCGCCGACGATGACGGAGAAGTCAACGGGTTTCAGGGAAGCTCCGCCGATGAGTCCGCCGTCGATATCCTCCATGGAGAGGAGCTCGTCGCAGTTCTTGGCATTCATGGATCCGCCGTACTGGATCGTGAGAGCGTCGGCGACATCCTGACCGTACTTCTCGGCAACTGTCTCGCGGATGAATCCGCAGACTTCGGCAGCCTGTTCCTTGGTGGCTGTCTTGCCTGTGCCGATTGCCCAGATGGGCTCGTAGGCGATGATGACGTTCTTGAGATCTTCCGCAGTCATCTCTTCAAGAGCTGCAACGACCTGTCCGCAGACGAAGTCCTTCGTCACGCCGGCTTCGCGCTGGTCAAGGCTCTCGCCCACACAGATGATGGTCTTGAGTCCGTTGGCAAGAGCTGCTCTTGCGCGCTTGTTGACTGTCTCGTCCGTCTCAGCGAAATACTGACGGCGCTCGCTGTGTCCGAGGATGACATATTCTACTCCCTCTTCCTTGAGCATGGGTGCGGACACCTCTCCGGTGAACGCGCCGCTTGCCTCGAAGTGGCAGTTCTGGGCTGCTACATGAACGTTGCTGCCCTTTGTCATCTCGACTGCGACATGGATGTCAGTGAAAGGAACACCGATGATGACGGTGCAGCCTGCATCTTTCACCAGGGGGAGAAGTCCGTTAATGAGCTCTCTCGCCTCGCTGGCAGTCTTGTTCATCTTCCAGTTTCCCGCGATGACCGCGTTTCTCTTAGCCTTGTTCATTCTATGTGTCCTTTCAAAAATCAGTCTTTGTCTGTCATTGCATCGATGCCGGGAAGTCCTTTGCCCTCGAGGAACTCGAGAGAAGCGCCGCCGCCGGTGCTGATATGTGTGATCTTGTCCGCAAATCCGAGGGAGTTGACTGCCGTGGCGGAGTCGCCGCCGCCGATAACGGAGATGCAGTCGGTCTCAGCGATCGCGCGGGCAACAGCCTTGGTTCCTTCGGCGAGCTGGGGATTCTCAAACACTCCCATGGGTCCGTTCCATACGACGGTCTTTGCGTTCCTGATGGCCTCGGCATAGACCTCGCGGGTCTTGGGTCCGATATCCATGCCCATCTTGTCTGCCGGCAGAGCGGTACTGTCATACACCTCTGTCTCCACGGGAGCATCGATGGGATCCGGGAACGACGCGGTCACGACTGTGTCGACGGGGAGGAGCAGCTTCACGCCGTTCTTCTCTGCGCGCTCAAGCATCTCTTTGCAGAAATCGACCTTGCTCTCGTCGAGCAGGGATGTTCCTACCTCATAGCCCTGGGCCTTGAGGAAGGTATATGCCATGCCGCCGCCGATGATCAGCGTGTCAGCCTTGGTGAGAAGGTTCTCGATGACCGCGAGTTTGTCAGCGACCTTGGCGCCGCCGAGGATGCACACGAAGGGACGTACGGGATTCTCAACGGCATTGCCGAGGAACTCGACCTCTTTTGCCATCAGATATCCGTTTGCGGATTCGGAGACATACTTTGTAACGCCGACTGTGGAGCAGTGAGCTCTGTGGGCGGTTCCGAAAGCATCGTTGACGAACAGATCGCAGAGGGATCCGAGCTCTTCCGAGAAGTTCTCTGTGTTCTTCTCTTCTTCGGGGCGGAAGCGTGTGTTCTCCAGAAGGATCGCTTCGCCGTCCTTCATCTCAGCTACGGCTGCCTTGGCATTGGGTCCTACGACGTTATCGTCAGCTGCGAACTTGACTTCCTGGCCGAGGAGCTCTGTCAGGCGTGCAGCAACAGGAGCAAGTGAGAACTCGGGCTTCGGCTCTCCCTTGGGTCTGCCGAGGTGTGAGCAGAGTATAACGCGGGCTCCCTGTGAGAGCAGGTACTTGATGGTGGGAAGCGCAGCGACGATACGTGTATCATCGGTGATCTTTCCCTCTTTCAGCGGTACATTGAAGTCGCAGCGGACAAGTACTCTCTTGCCGGCTACGTCAAGATCTTCAACGGTCTTCTTGTTGAACGTTGCCATTTGGTAATCTCCTATCTAAAAGTATTTTTATTACTGTTTCGGAATAGCGCCTTTTCCGCCATTTTCCATACAAATAAATTATAGTGTTCGCACTTTGTTTTGTGAAGTGCGAAAGGACTAATTTGCCTGCTCATGCAGGCTCTGTTCCCTTAATCAGTTCCGTATCTGCGCACACAATAAAAAAGAGGTGCATGCCTTACGGCACACACCCCGCATTCCATTTTCAGTTCTGTTTACGGACCATCATATACTCGTCATAGAACCTGTAGTACGGGCAATCCGCCGCGCCGTACTCCATGACTCTGACCATCTCGTCCTCATCCAGCATCTGACTGCATATATAATCTCCGTACTCATCGTCAAAATCATAGTACTGGCAGGTCTCGCAGTCGGGCTTTATCTTCTGCTTCTTTTCCTGCTTTTTCTTTTCCTTCTTCTCCACCGTCAGCCTCCGTTCAGAAAGCTGTCGGGATCCGTGAACTTCACTCCGTCGATCTCTGTGCCGGCCATATCCGGATCCAGTGTGATCACGGTGCTGACGCCACTGGCAAGCGCTTCTCCGAGGAACGGATACGCCTCCGACTCTTCTTCCGGCGCGGCAGTTTCAAAACTGAATCTTGAGAAGAACAGCTCAACCGTATCGCACTCATCCGGGAAATACTCCGCCATCAGCGAGCGTATCTCCTGAAGCTGCCTTTCGGGGAATACGAGCTTATGCTCCGATACTATCTTTCTCATCAGTTTGGGATATTTCTGAGCGGAGAGCATGCATTCCGCCAGGAACACCGTGGTATCGATCATCACCTTCATGACTTTCTCCCCTTTCTGAATTCATTCACGAACCGGACTATGTCATGCTCATCGCTGAGTCCCAGCTTCGGGCCAAGATCCCAGAATCCGCATTCCAGTGTCGGGAGGATATCCAGCGAAGAATTCGCAAGGATTATGTTTCCTTTCGGATCCTCCGTGAAGATCACCTTCTCTCCCTCCTGTATCTTCAGTTTTTTCATGAACTCTTCGGGTATCCTTACGACACCGCCGCTCAGTACTGTCTCCTGGATCATCGTTTCTAGCTCCGTTAAGATCTTTTGTTTGCTGTACTTTATAATTATATACCAAAACTGCCCGGAAATGCTTCCGGGCAGTCTTTCAGGTGATCATTATCAGTCGGAATAGTTGGAGAAATAGTTCTGCACGAGAACTATCGGTGTTCCCTTGTCTCCGCTTCCGGATGTAAGGTCGCACAGGGATCCTATAAGGTCTGTCAGTCTCCTGGGCGTAGTCCCTTCGGATACCATCTGCCCCTTGAGGTCCTTGTCCTTCTTTGATATGGCCCCGCGGATCGCGTCTGCAAGTTCATCTCCGGAGAGATCTGCAAAATCATTGTCCGCCAGGAACTTCAGTTTGAGTTCGTTGGGCACT
>CACYBC010000102.1 GCA_902772615.1 uncultured Ruminococcus sp. | reverse complement strand
TTCTTCAGCTGATGAGAGGCAGTATGGTCAACATGGATCATGTCACGGGATTCCTCAATGATTCCTGTTCCCTCTCGTCAGGGATCAGTCTTCCGGTCAGCACCAAGCGCAGCCGGGAGCTTGAGACCATCTGGAAAAACTACAAGTTCACCAAGATCAGAGAAGATGCAATGAGGAAAACAAGATGATCACATACTGGCGCAACCTTCTCACATACCTGATCTCGATACCGGCGGGTTTCATGTGCTGTTCACTGATGCGCAATCAGTTCAGGCGTTCATTCTATAAAACGCTGTTCCTCGTGCTTGCGGTCCTGACGGTGACGATCCCCGCAGCGGCATGGGCAGACACCTACACCGCCATGGATTCCGGCATCATCCTGGCTTTTCTTCTTGTTGCCTGTTTCATCCCCTATGTCATTTCAGTCAAAGCCCATATCAGCAAGGCAATAGCCGTATTCGTTTTCGTGCTGGCAATAATGACCCTGATATCTTCGCTGTCTACTGCGATCGATGCTCTTTTCAATCCTACTGTCGGAGACGAAGAAGTCACCGTCCTGTACATCGTTCTCCAGCTGGTGACAAGTTTCACCGCCTCCGCTCTGCTCAACATCCTGTTCCGCAGAGGCGGTGTCAGATTGGTGGACCGTATGAACTATCCGGATGTATGGTTTTCGACCATCCCAGTGTGTGCCACATATGTGGTCGTCAACATGGTGGTAAGACCCAGCAACTACTCATTGTTCCTTGAGAACCATGCTATCTGGGAGTACTTCACTATAGTGATAATGTTCATAATCTCCTTCACCGCCCTCACATTTTCGTTTTTCCGCATCGTTTACGGGATCCAGCGTGCCTCGAAAACAGAGGAGAGAGCGAGACTTCTGGAGATGCAGAAGAGCCAGTTCGAGACCCAGCAGAGATACATCGAGGAATCAGCCGCAGCCAGACACGACTTCAGACAGACGATCTATACCCTGCGCGGGCTGCTTCAGGATCAGGATTATGATTCGCTCAGCAGATACTTCGACGACTATTTCGAGTCGATGCCCGAGAACGAGATCATCAGGTTCTGCCTGAATCAGCCTCTCAACGCTCTGCTCAACTACTATGCCGCCAGCGCTCAAAGATCCGGCATCGACCTCAAACTGGTGATCGATCCCCTGGAAGACATACCTGTATCAGACATAGACCTGTGCACCGTGGTCGGAAATATCCTGGATAACGCCGTCACGGCATGCATGACGCTCGCAGATAAGAAAGACAGGTTCATCCAGCTGTCGGTCGTAAACGAAAGCAACGCGAACCTGTTCGTCGTTGAGTCAAACAGCTTCGACGGCACCGTGCGCAGGAGGAACAACCGCTATCTCTCCGTCAAGCGAGACGGTACAGGCATCGGTCTCTCCTCCGTCGCCAACATCGCCGCAAGCTACGGAGGCTCCGCGGAGTTCAGCAACAACGGCTCCGTATTCTACAGCAACATAATCATCCCCCTAAACAACAGAGCCGCCGCAGAAGACTGACGGCGGTTCAGTATTATAAAAGGTTATATATAATGAACCGTTCAAAAGAGATAATCAGAGTAAGTCTCGCGGGAATCGCCGCTAACATAGTGCTTGTGATCTTCAAGGCCGTGGTGGGCTTTGCCTCGAACTCCACCGCCATAATCCTCGACGCCGTCAACAACCTGAGCGACGCCCTGTCCTCCGTGATAACCATAGTAGGCACCCGACTCGCCAAGAAGAAGGCGGACAAGCAGCATCCCTTCGGACACGGCAGAGTGGAATATGTAACATCCTTCATCATAGCCATACTGGTGCTGGCAGCCGGCATCACCTCCTTCAAGGAGAGCGTGGAGAAGATCATTGAGCCTCCGGTGACCAGCTTCACCCAGATCTCGATCCTAGTGATCGCGGCAGGCATCATCGCAAAGCTGCTGATAGGTGCTTTTTTCATAAAGAAAGGCAAAGAGCTCAACTCCACCTCGCTGACCGCCTCCGGCACCGACGCCAACGGTGACGCCCTCATCTCGGTCGCCACCCTGGTATCGGTCCTTATGTCCATGATCTTCAAGATAGAGCTGGA
>CACYBC010000101.1 GCA_902772615.1 uncultured Ruminococcus sp. | reverse complement strand
GCCATGGACTGGCCGGTCTCGGAAGGCGCTCTCACGAACACCCTCTTCGCTCCGATGTCATCAAGTTTCCGAAGCACCGCGAATATGCTGTGGGCCTGGCTCCTGGCGTCGTCCTCCGTGCCGTACGGTATGCAGGGTATGCCTATGCTCTCCTCGTCCCCGAAGAAGCACATCGCATAGTCCCCTTCCGTGTAATTCTCTTTCACGTAGGATGAGAAATCCTCAAGGCCGCCTTTGACAAGGGTTACCTTGCATTCAGGTGAATAATGCTTGTATTTGAGGCCGGGAGACATCACCTTCTCGTCCTCGCCGACCTTTCTCGTCACGGCCTCCGAGACTTCCGCGGAAGGTATCAGTTCCCTTATCTGCTCAAGGGATACGATGCCGGGTCTGAGGATGACCGGGTGATCTCCGGTCATGGATACGACGGTGCTCTCGACTCCGACTTCGCACTGCCCTCCGTCTATGATGAGCGGAACCTTGCCCCACAGGTCATGCACGCAGTGCTCCGCCGACGTGGGAGAAGGCTTGCCGGACAGGTTGGCTGACGGGGCCGCCAGCGGCACTCCCACCGCTTCTATTATCGCATGTGCCACGGGATGCGACGGGAATCTTACAGCCACGGTGTCCATGCCGCATGTTATGGTATCCGATACCTTATCCGTTTTGCGGAATATCATGGTCAGAGGACCCGGCCAGAATCTCTTTGCAATGAGCACGGCGGCTTCCGGGACATCCGCCACTATGCCGTCCAGCATCTCCATGGAAGAGATGTGAACAATGACTGGATTGTCCTGCGGCCTGCCCTTGACGGCATACACCTCTCTGAGGGCTCTCTCGCTGTTTATGGAAGCGGCAAGGCCATACACCGTCTCCGTGGGTATCGCGACGACGCTGCCGCTGTTGAGGAGCTTTGCCGCTTCCTCAGCTGCAGCAGACATGTTGTCTTCATTCACTTTTATTAGTTTTGTTTTCAAATCATACCTCAGACATCCGTACCGGATGCTCTCAGTTTTTCCGCTCTGTCAGCGGTAGCCAGGGCGTCTATGATCTCGCCGAGATCTCCGTTCATGATAGCGTCTATTCTGTAAAGTGTAAGATTGACTCTGTGGTCGGTCACTCTGCCCTGGGGGAAATTGTAAGTCCTGATCCTTTCACTGCGGTCTCCGGATCCGACCTGGCTCCTTCTCTCCTCAGCAATCTTTCCCTGCTGCTCTCTCTTCTTCTCTTCAAGAAGCTTGGAGCGCAGTATCTTCATGGCTCGGTCCTTGTTCTTGAACTGGCTGCGCTCGTCCTGGCATTCCACCACGAGCCCTGTCGGAAGATAAGTGATGCGTATGGCGGATTCCGTTTTGTTGACGTGCTGTCCTCCGGCTCCGCTGGAGCGGAAGGTGTCTATCTGCAGGTCCTTGGGATTTATCTCAAGCTCCACATCCTCTGCTTCCGGCAGAGTCGCCACCGTGCAGGCTGAGGTCTGTATCCTTCCCTGCGATTCGGTCTCGGGAACTCTCTGGACCCTGTGAGTTCCGCTCTCATACTTGAGCCGGCTGTACGCGCCTTTGCCGTTGACGATGAAACTAATCTCCTTATAACCGCCGAGCTCTGTTTCATTCTCATTGATGACTTCGGTTTTCCAGTTCTGAGTCACGGCATACATGCTGTACATCCTGTAGAGGTCCGCTGCGAACAATGCCGCTTCTTCTCCGCCTGTGCCTGCTCTTATCTCAACTATGACGTTCTTGTCGTCGTCCTCATCCTTCGGCAGCAGCAGGACCTTGAGCTCCTCCTCGCCGGTCCGCATGGCGGCAAGAGCTTCCTCTTTCTGTTCCCTCGCCATCTCCCTGAGATCTTCGTCTGAGTCAGGATCGCTTAGGATCTCCTCAGCCTCTTCCGCTTCCTTCTTGTTGTCAAGATACCTGCTGAACTCATCCACCACAGGCATCAGGTTCTTGTATTCCTTATTGAGATCCCTGTACAGTTCCTGATCGCTCACCGTCTCGGGAAGCTGCAGGAGGCGGTACACCTCCTCGAATCTCTCCCTGATCTTTTCCAGTTTCTCAAACATTACGAGCGGATCACCCTTTCTCCGTTGATCTTCCTTATGCTCTTCTCGACTTTCTGCCTCGGGAGCATGATCTCCCGGCCGCAGCCTTCGCACTTTATCTTGAAATCCATGCCGATTCGCAGCACCTCAAAAGTGCTGCTGCCGCAGGGATGCTGTTTCTTTACAGTGATGATGTCTCCTACCTTGATATCCAATCCTGTCATCCTCCGAATTACAGAAGTATTATACAAGAAATAAGGTTTCTTGCAATGTTTCAGCTACTTTCATGTGATATAATACTGTTTCAGAAGGGAGGATACCCTCATGCCGAATGACGCTTTCACAGAGGGAATAGTACCCGGCGGACTCACCTCGCACTCCGAGGTCAAGATCCTCTGCTGCTACCTGCTGAACATCCAGGACCAGCCGGTCCCGAGAGATGTCCTGGTATCAGCCGTCTCAAAGGACGGTCTGGTGAACTACTTCGAACTGGTATCAGCACTTACCGAGCTGACGGATTCCGGGCAGATCATCCTTGAGGATGACCGCTACCGCATCTCGGAAAGCGGGAGACAGATCGCCGCGATGCTTTCCGGTGACCTCCCCTTTTCAGTGCGCAGCAAGGCGGGAGATTCCCTGAGATATCTCGCAGAGCATGAGCGCAAGAGTCATGACAACAAGGTAGAGATAAAGAGGACAGAGACCGGTTACGAGGTATTCTGTTCCATCTCCGACAGCACGGACGGACCGCTGTATTCACTTTCCGTATATGTGCCGTCCCTCAGGGCCGCCAATACCGTCAGGGACAACTTTATAGATAAAGCGGAGCAGCTGCTCAGGAACGATCTGAGCCTGCTGACCGGAGAAGATCTCACGGAGGATAACTGATCAGATGCCCGATACAAATGACTATCTCTCCCAGCTTCTGGCGAGAGTCGACAAGAAACTGAACGAGAACGAAGGCGGCAGGGATGCCTCCGACACTGGGTCATCCGAGCCCAAACAGACCGTCGTGTTTACCGGGACAGGCAGATTCGACGATGTGCCCTATTCAGGTGCGAACGACGAACCCAAGCCTTCCTCTGTCCCATCCGGGAAGGAAGAAGAGGCTCCCGTCCGGGAAGCGCAGCCCGATGAACGCGAGGAGGTCAGCCATGCTGAGGAATATCCTGAAGAAGCTCACCCGCAAACAGTACCGCGGGATCTGGAAAAAACTGACGAAAAGGCCTTCTCATTCTCACCTGACGGCAAAGCAGCGGATCAGCCCCAGGACGACCAGGGGGATAAGCCGGAAGATGTTTTCGAATGGAACGTCTCGGAAGATATGGAGAAGTATCTGAGTTCCGGTGACGGAGAAACCATCTTCGACAAGATGGCATCTTCCTCCGAAAAGAAGAGCGGAAGGGCCAGAAGAGCCGAGAAGCGGATGCTCAAGGAGAACACGAGGCAGCTCATGGACAGAAACAGCGGGGCAAAGAGAGGCTGTTTCGGTGCATTCTTCCATGTGATCCTGGTGGCGCTGCTGGTGGCTTTCACCATACTGGCGGTGCTATATGTGCTTCAGACGATCGCCGACGTGACGATAATCGACATCAACAGCATCCTGAAAGATGTCTCCGCGTGGGTCGCCGATCTCATCGCTTCATTTAAACAGTAACTGTTCCTGATATGCAAAGAATGCGGCCATGCGGCCGCATTCTTTATTTATAACAGAAGGAGAGAATACCCGTGCTTTGAAACATGGGATGAATCGCCCCATCAAACGACTGAACAGTCAATAACTGATCCATTGATAATATTGTACCTTTGTAGTAGAATAACATCAACGAAAGATGATGTCGGCGGAGATATCCGCAAGTGAATGGATCAACTGAATGACCTGATACACATGC
>CACYBC010000100.1 GCA_902772615.1 uncultured Ruminococcus sp. | reverse complement strand
TCACCAGAGCGCACAAGCTGTCACAGGCTTGCGCGTTCTTTCCGGCCAGGCCGGATACGACCTCCTTTCTATGGATATGCCGGGCGGTTCTTTTTTCTGTCTTTTTCAAACCGCCCGGCAGGAGTTCAGAAATTATGTTTTATTCTAAGGGAAAGGCCTCTGGATGAGAACATAAGATCGGGGTTCGAGCGGAGAACCGTCAGGTCCACTGACGGCAATGGGGTCGAACCCAGTTTGCCGGATGAATGATGGTCCTGATCGCTCATTTTGTAGTAGATCTCGATCGTGTCATCATACACGTACACTGAGGAGACGAAGCATTCGATTACTTTTTTGCGGTAATCATGCGGAGTCTCCTCTTTTCTTTTTATGAACTGCTCCAGGAAGAAGTAGATCTGATCCTCGGACAGGCCGAGAGAGCGCTGCTTAACTGCAGCCAGTTCGTTCTCCAGATCGATCTTCCTCTCCTCCAGCTGATCGAGCTCCTTCGACAGCTCATCCGTGCGGAAGCCGGCCTTGATCGCCTCGATCAGGTTCCGGATCTCTTTCTTGTTCTTGCGCAAAGCGGCTTCAAGACGATCCTCTTCCTTGTCGTTCCGGAGGGCATCTGACTGCGTCATGAAGACGATGTGCGCGATCTCGCGCATAACCTTCGGGTTCAGGACATAATCAACCGTCATCTGGACGACCAGATTCTCAAGATCATCTCTTACGATCGGCTTGCGAGGGCACTCGTGATACTTATAATGACCGGGGCACCGGTAATAATGATGCGCTTTGCCGGTGTGGCTTCTGCCGGAAGCGCCGGACATAAGCCGATCGCATTTCCCGCAGTACAGTTTCCCCGACAGCAGATAGATGTCTTTGGCCACGCGGCCTTTCAGCTCCTTCGTCTTTTTCACTTTGATCTGAGCCATCGCGAATGTCTCCTTTGAAATGATCGCAGGGATGTTCCCTTCTATCCTCACACCGACTGCTTTATATGTCCCGGTATACGCTTCGTTCGTCAGGATCCTCTTGAGGGAGGAGTAGGCGAACGGCCTGCCGACGCGCGAAGTGTACCCGAGAGAGGTCAGCTTCCTGCGGATCTCAGCCACGTTGTTCCCGCGCAGGTACATATCATAGATCATCCGGACAACCTGCGCTTCATCCTCATCAATCACAAAGCAGCGGTTCTCGTCGGTCGTATAACCGAACGGAATATTATTGCCAAGCGGCTTTCCTTTGAGCGCAGTCTCATACATGCCGCGCCGGATCTTCTGCGCGAGCTCCGCGCTGTAGTATTCCGCCAGACCTTCCATAAGGGATTCAAGAATGATTCCCTCCGGACCTTCCGGGATCGCCTCGGCGGCATAGCACAGTTTGACGCCGTTGTCCTTCAGCTGCTTCTTGTAGACGACGGAGTCGAGCTTGTTCCGGGAGAAGCGGTCGGTCTTATAGACGCAGACGGCGTCGAACTTGCCGAAGGCGCTGTCACGGATCATCCGCTGGAACTCAGGACGGGCATCCGTCTTGCCGGTGATGTGACGATCGGCATAGATGTCAACGACTTCCATGCCATGTTCCTCGCAATACTTCCGGCAGACACGGACCTGCCCGTCGATGCTCTGATCTGTTTGCTTCGGTCCCGCGCTGTAGCGGGCATAGATTACAGCTTTCATTCACACAACCTCTTAGACTTATCTAAGACTAAGTCTAAAATTTCAAAGACTTTTAGACTAACACTATCTTAACGCTGCTCTGGTCGGGATGCCGCTTCCGTACACGCTCTTATGGAGGTAGCTGTCTTGATAAGTATCATTGTCAGTTTTAGTATACCAATATGTCCGCCCGCGGCGGATCTTTCCGTCATACTTGAACTTATAGCGGAGACTTGATTCAATGCACGCAAAAACATCAGGGTCATTCCTGCCGGCAAAGTTCCAGAGCTCATCGTTATAATCCCAAAACTTCAGAGTCTTAGATTTGCCGGCTTTAATCTTCACAGCATCGGTGCTGAGTTTCATAGCATATTTGTTTGTGGTGTAATCACGATAGGTAGCATTTGGGTATACTAAAAGAACTCTGTTCGAGTAATTTTTAATCCGGACCTTAACCAAAGGATGGCTGTATTTATCAGTCACTGCGGTGATTTTTGCATCGAAGTCAGGCTTCCGCGGAATGACTTTGACCTTGCACTTAAAAACATAGCCTTCTGTAGTCGCCTTGACGGTGCACTTACCAAAAGATTTCGCTTTGATTAAGCCATGCTTCGAGACGGTGGCAACCTTCTTGTTTGTACTGGACCACGTCACCTTCTTATCAGCATCATACAGGTAGTTTTTAATGGACTTTCCACGATAGAGTTTTACAGATGTGTATTCAAGCTCCGTGTCTTCAGTGATCCCGTATACGGGCATGACTGAGACAGAAAAGAGCATAGATACAGCGAGAAGAATACTAAGTGTCTTTTTCATGATAGTTCCTCCTTACAGGTGCATCTTCTTCCGGATCAGGAAGCACTGGATGCTTCTGACTCCTCTTTTTCCAAATCAAGCTGCCGATCGAGCTCGGCATGCATCAGCTCACGCTCAACCTGCTCCGGATCCTTGCCGGCAACGATCGCCTGGGCGAACGCAGCCACACGATCCCATTCGGAATCATCCAGGCGCGCAAGCGCAGCGATCAGACGCGGCCGGAACTCATCCGGATCATCTCCGAGGACGCGGTTGAAGAAGTCCTCGATCTCTTCGTTGCGGTTCTTTGCAACGAACATCTCACCGACACCGTCACGCAGCCACTCAGGGTTGACGTCGAACTCACGGCAGATAGAAAGGAACATCTGTTCGGTTACATCACGCCGCCCATTCTCAATGTCTGAAATAGACGATCTACCAACGCCGAAACGAGCTCCGAACCGTTCAAGCGTCATCTTTTCTTTTTTGTTCAATTCGTCAGATTTGCGGAGCATTTTCACGCGTTCATTTATTGTAGACATTTTAAACTCCTTTCATATTTGTACCTTGATTATAAACATGAAAGATGGAAAAAACAAGAAAAATGTTCGCAAACAGGAAAAACATATTGACAAAGTACGCTAACAGGAGTATTGTGTACGCAGATAGGAAAATAGCGGACAAAAGAAACGTAATAGTTCAACAAGGGGGTCTAAACATGCCGTGGATTGATTCAATACTTCTGACAATCGCCTCGATCGGAGCGGGAGTCAGCATCGTCGTGATCTATACGTGCGTCAAAGCGCTGGTCACGAAGGAATACTTTTAAACGGGAAACCGCCGGAGGCCGATCTTCACCTCGATTTCATCGGCCAAACGGTTTCAAACATGCCGGAAGGGTCTTCGCACTATGCCTGCGAAGCTGATCACCATAACCCAACCCATTGCTCATATTACCTCCAGCTTCGCGCTCCCCGCGAAGGCCCGGGCCGGCAGCAGGAAAAAGGAGAAGGAATGGAAGATTGGTTGACAGTTTTGTTTTATGTGGCAGGAGTTGTTGTTGGCATACTGCTGATCATCCTATTAACACGATGAGATAGTGAGCGGCCAGAGACGTGGCGACACCAGCAAGGAAACCATAAAAGCGATTTAGCCAGAGGTCGCGTCTGCTTAGCTGATACGCTGCATAGTGAGATAAGAGACGCACGCGAACGATGTCACCTCCCCAAGCGCGGGTAACGTCGATGCAGCGGCTATCTTCGAGGGCCTTCAAGGCTTTCGCATAAGAATCGGATTTAATGGCCGCATTGAAAGAGTCGAGATCACCGTTCTCAAGTAAACGGATGAGTTTATTCATTCGATATCTGAGCATAGTACACCTCCATAAGGAGATTATATCACAGGCAGCAGGACAGAAAGGAAGCCGCGGAGGAAATGAGGAGGGAATCATGAGCGACATCAGAGCGATCGTAAAAAGACCAGGGGAAAAGACAGGGAACATCGTAGTCATCGAGAACAGTCTGGAGATGCTGCAGGGACTCGTAGGCGGATACATCGAAGCCGTCACGATGCAGGTCAAAGGGAAGCCGGTGGCAATCATCTGCAACGAAGAAGGCAGGCTGCGGGGACTTCCGTACAATTGCTCGATCAACGGCGTCGATTTTGTCGGAGCGATCGTGATCGTCGGCGTTGACGGAGAAGAGTTTGCGGACGTTCCGCCGATCGATGACATCCGGGACAGTCTGGGACCGATCATCTGAAAGGAGAGTCAGCATGGATAACAACACAGTAGATAGGACGCTCGAATGCGTCGTGCCCATGAAATTGTTTATGGAGACATTCATGAGGCGATCGATCGAGAAGGTCATCTTCAGCGGGCCGGCAACGATCGTGTTCTGGAACGACGGAACAAAGACGGTGGTTAAGTGCCAGCCGGGAGACGATTATGATCGGCACATGGGTCTGGCTATGGCCTGCGCGAAGAAGCTGCTGGGGAACACAGGAAGCTACTACGAGGTGTTCAAGAAGTGGATCCCGGGAGCGTATCAGGATGTGCAACCTGCACAAAAGGCGACTAAAGAAGAGTGGGAAGAGTCCGGTAAGTATCTGAAAGGAGAGGAGATTCTTGTGCAGAGTGCACAAACGGACTCCAAATCTGTCCGTGAAATTATGCAGAGTGCACAAAAAGAGGAGATGTCACCTCTCGCAGAAAAAATAGGGGGGGTGCCGGACAAAGCAGGTCAATCTATTCGAAGCAGGATTGATCACGGCAAGATCGTAGCGCTTTACACGGCCACGCCGCCCAGGAGCATCTCGTGGATCGCTGAAGATCTGGGATGCTCGAAACAGACAGTGATCAATCACCTGAAGAAGGAAGGACTATACGGAAAGGAGTGAGCAAATGAGGATTGCAGAAGCCGAGACGATCGCTGAAGCATACAGGGAGATGGACGATGATCAGAAGGAGATCACGTGCACCTATATCGAAGCGACGGCCGGGGCCCACAGGCGGGGATTCAAAGCCGGGTACAAGGCGGCCAGAGAAGAGATGGAAGCAGAGATGCGCCAGGCGGCAGCAGGACCTGACGGTCAGATCTCTGCATAACGGAGGAGAAGAGATGGAAGGGAAAGCTGTGGACATGCTGCTGGAAGCGGCTGTCAAATTCTACCAGGATCCTGAGAACATGAGAGCCTACGAAGAATGGAAGGCGAAGCGAGAGCGCGAAGGCGATTCGGATGGACATACTGCTTAGATCATACAAAGGCAAGGATAAACACAAAGACAGCCGGAAGGACTATATGACTGCGCGGATCCATGATATCAAGAAATACTCAGTGGTCAGCGGACTCGACGCGTGGCCGATCACAGCAGCCAGACAGCCGAAAGACAGGGATCCTCGGAACAGGTACATTGTTCTGGAGTTCAAGGACGGAGACACGATCGCCTTGCGTGAGTCACAGTTCGATGTGTTCGCGGTAATCAAGAACAAGAAGAGGAAAAGAAGATGAGAGGACAGCTGAGCATATTCGACATATTGCCAAGCGACGATCCTTGTGACGATTGCATATTTGATACGCCAGGAGGATGCGATCATATCGTTAGCAAAGACTTCTATTGCGTTGAAGGCAGCTTCCGGATCAGGCATGAACAGATCATTTGCCCTAAGTGC
>CACYBC010000099.1 GCA_902772615.1 uncultured Ruminococcus sp. | reverse complement strand
GGTATGAAGAATGTATTCGTGTTTCCGTATCTGAGCTTCTTCACGCGCGGTCTCCTTCTGTATCGGGGATAATTTTGATTCTGATTATATCCATACCATACGGATATTGCAAAAACAACGATCCTGGAGAAAACAGTCTGTCTAATACTGTATAATCTCTGTAGAACATTGATCTAATTGGAGAATCATTAATGAAATACGGAGAGTCATCCTTCATCGTCGTATATCTTCTTTTCGCAGTCATCAGCGGGATCATCCTTCTGATCAGGGATAAGAAGCTGATGGGCATCGCGACCCTCGTTCTGGGCTGCGGCGACGCGTTCCACCTCATACCCAGGATAATTCAGCATTTCATCCGCAGGGACATCACGGATCTTTCAGCACCTCTGGGGATCGGAAAACTGGTGACCTCGATAACCATGACGGTGTTCTATCTGCTGCTGCACAGGCTTTGGACGCGGTTCTTTCCCGACAGCGAAGACTACAATGTCACTGTCTGCGTGAGTATCCTGACTGTTGTGCGCATAGCGCTCTGCCTTTTCCCGCAGAACGGCTGGGTCACAAATGACAGCAGCCTGACCTGGGCAGTCATAAGAAACGTTCCCTTCGTTATCCTCGGAGCGGTCATCTGTGTCCTCTACTACAGGAAGAGGGACCTTATGCCTCACATGAGATATGTATGGCTGTACATCCTTCTGTCATTCATTTTCTATATTCCTGTTGCAGTAGGCGCGGGCATGGTCCCGATGCTCGGCATGCTGATGATCCCGAAGACAGTCTGCTATATGCTGATGATCGTCTCCTTCCTTCGCTTTTCAAAAGAAAATAATTGACCTATACAATTCTGCTCACACGGAAAGACCCGGATCGAAACGGATAAAAAAAAGGCAAGGACGCTCAACAGCGCTCATGCCTGTTTTCTTATCCTTGGATCAGAAGCTCCTCATTTCTTCTCCCAGGTGACTTCTTCGTCTACGGAGTCCTTTGTGATAAGCTTTCCGTCCTTGATCTCAAAGGGCATCTCCATGGGCTCTGCGTCAGGATATTCGATGACGATGCTGCTTCCCTTGACCTTCCACTTGATGTCTTCTCCGAAGTAATTGCCGGTTCCGTCGGAATTCAGTTCGAGATAGTAATCATCTCCGAGGCCATATTCTACGGGATACCATTTGCCTACCAGAGCTTTCTTGCTGCTGCCGCAGGAAGTGAGCATCAGGCAGAGGGATGCGATGATAAGAAGTGTTGCGAGTAACTTTTTCACTGTAATTGCCTTTCTTTACTGAGTATATGATTTTTAAATGCTTATTCTACTACGGCCTGCTCGGTCTCGCTGATGGCGAACACCGTCAGGAACAAGGTCTCCAGATCATCTGTATCTGTCCAGATCCTGTAGTAATATCTGCCCACGGGGATGTTAAGAGCGTGCTGCTCTGCATCGTCTTCATGGACATACTGTCCGCTGGTCTCGATCCTTGCGAAGGGCTGTCCGTTCTTTGATACCTCATAGATGAGGTTCGGGAACTTGCTGAAGAGATTGGTGATCATCCTGAGTCCGCGCTCATGCAGCATCTCCCAGATGTTCTTTCCGTCGAACTTGAACCAGGAGCTCACCGAGAAGAACTCGTTGTTGAAGGTCTCCGTGGTGGTGTGGCCTACTTCGTGGTCGCTGACTGCGCCTGTTGTATGGTCCGTGAACTGGAATACGCGGGCTCCTACGAGAGCCTGCTTGGTCATGGCGCACTCGAAGAGCACGTTGCGGTCCGCATCCTCGAGGATGTAACCGGGTTTGAAGGTGTTTCCGTCAAAGCGGCAGTACAGCTCTCTGACTCCTTCCCTGTTCTTGTAGTCGCCGAACTCAACTGAGGGTAGAGCTTTTCCGGCCTGCTGGTCGAACTGCTTCTCCAGTTTGAAGGACCTGGCGGTCCTGAGGATCCCGGCTATTAGAGCGACAAGTCCGGCCGCTATCATTCCGAGGCCGAATAAGGTGTTGTTTCCGCTGTTGGAGATCTTGTTGGGATCCTTGGAATCATAGAAGACCTTGATGTCTTCTCCGACACTGTATTCGCCCCTGAGTCCGTAGAATGTGTTTTCGTACTGCTTACCGTCAGCGGTGTAAGACACCGATACGTCATACTCCATCACCTTGTCTTCTGTATTGAAGTCTTCTATCACGCCTGTGATCTTTCCTGTGGTCTCGATCACTTCTCCCGAGAAGAAAGTAGACATGATGATCCCGAATACGATCAGCAAGATTCCGAGCGGCACCAGGACTCTGGCAGGTCCTGTGTTTCTCATGAATTTAGCAAACTTGTTGATGAAATCCATATTGTTTCTCCTCTTAATTCAGTAAAAGTATAATAAATTATATCATAATTGCAGCAATGAATCACTTGAAAAATCCTGTATCGGTTATGATGCAGGATAATATTCAAAATGCTCAGTCTTCGCTGAATTCGTACCTCACGCGTGAACTGTTGCGCATCGTGGT
>CACYBC010000098.1 GCA_902772615.1 uncultured Ruminococcus sp. | reverse complement strand
CGAGGACAGGACTAAGAACATCGGGCTGCGCATAGTCTTCGAGAACGCGGACGACGTGAGCTACTCCTCCGCCTTCAACATGAACAACGTATGCTTCCGCTATTCCCTGCGCAGGGACGGCGGACAGCATAAAACGAACGCGTGAGCAATTAAAATCATATAAACATCATCAAAGAGAGGAGCTGCAAAATGAGCGATTTCAGAACAGTGATCAACAAAGCCGGTGAGCTGATCGATTTCGAGACCGTATTTGTGGAGAACACCAGGATCAGGACCGGTGTCCCAGCAAAGAAGGGCACCATCGAGAGAGTCGACTACACCACCTCCGTCTATGAGGACGGAAAGACCTATCCGAAGTACTGCTATGTCTATCTGCCCTACGGATACGATCCCGAGGACAAGACAAAGAAGTACAACGTGCTCTATTACCAGCACGGCAACACCTGCGCGCCTGACATCTTCTCCATCGGCGGCAACAAGCCCATGCTGGACATGCTCTTTGATTCCGGCGAGCTCGATCCCTGCATCATCGTGTCCATCACCTACTACTTCGACCCGATGGGTGACGCTGACCAGAGGATCCTGACCGGACAGGTACCCGCCGGCGACGGCGGCTGGGAAGGAGTTCCCGGCTACTACTACAAGGAAGTGGTCCAAGACATCATCCCCGCGGTCGAGATGAAATACAACACCTATCTGGAAGATCCTTCTCTTGAAGGCGTAAAAGCCAGCAGAGACCACAGGTGCTTCTCCGGCTACTCCAGAGGCGGCGTCATGACCTGGAGGATCCTCCATCATGATTTCGAGTACTTCAGGTGGTTCGCGCCTATGAGCTGCGGCACAAGAGGCGACAAGAAGCGCGGCGAGCCTCTCACCGATCAGGAAGTCATCGACTATGTCACCGAGCCCATCAAGGCCCATCCGGAGCTCCCGTTCTTCATCTACGGGACCAACGGCGGAAAGGAAGACGTCGCCCAGATGACAGAGCAGATGAAGTTCCTCACGAAGCAGGATGTATTCTCCTACGGGACAGACCCCGTCAAAAACAACATCTACTTCTCCGTGTCCGACTTCTATCACACCGACTTCCTGGTGCCCTACTATTACTGGAACAGCCTCAGGACCATCTTCAAGGGCATCTGATCACGCATCATTCAGAATACATAAAGAAAGGGGGCTATGAGCCCCCTTTCTTTATGTACAAGTTTCAAATAGTTTCTTCGCTCATCCTCAGATTTTTTCTTCTGAGATGCCATGCTTGTTCGCCAGTGATCTCCTGTTCGGTCTCAGCTGCATTGATATCGGCGTTGAGATCACACCAGACAATATCCCGTGGATGTCTCTTTTCCCGGAATCTTCTATTGCCCAGGATTTCTGCATTTATCTCTTGCTGCGTTTAGTGTGGTACTCCTCGATGTCAGCTTTCCAGGAGGCATCAAGCACCTCTCTCCTCCTGAGGGATCCGATCGCGCCGCTGACTACCTCGAAGTTAAGTTCCGTTCCCTCGCTGTCGGCTTCGTACTCAACGGCCATGTCCTCTCTGATCCCGAGATCTCTGGCGGCAGCGACCGCATCGATGTTGGCTCCGAGGAACAGGAACTCCCAACCCTTCTCCTGCTGTTCCCTTATCATGCCGCTCACCTTTTTGTGATCGTATTCGCGGCTTGCGTTCTCCATCCCGTCCGTCGTTATCACGAAGACCGTCTTCGCAGGTCTGTCCTCTTCCCTGGCGTATTTGTGGACGTTCCTTATGTGGCGGATAGCCTCTCCAACAGCGTCCAGCAGCGCGGTGCAGCCTCCCACCTGATACTGTCTGTCGTTCATGGGCTCGACTTTTTCTATGTCGACCCTGTCATAGATCACGGTGCTTCGGTCAGAGAAAAGGACCGCGGAGAGAAAGGCCTTCCCCTCTTCCTTCTGCTGCTTCCTGACCATGGCGTTGAATCCGCCGATGGTGTCGTCCTCCAGTCCTGCCATGGACCCGCTGCGGTCCAGGATGAATACCATCTCAGTTAGTTCCTTGTTCATATAAAAATCTCCTTTCGTCTTGTTCCGGTTTGATGATACCAGTGACGAAAGGATCTTTTGTCAACCGCTGTTTTACATTTTAAAAAGCCGGCGCATGCCGGCTTTTTTCTTATAGTTGTCTTCAGTTTTCTCCGAGATAATCTCTTACGAATTCATCAGCGTTTCCGTATATAAGAGGCTTCATCCCTGCTT
>CACYBC010000097.1 GCA_902772615.1 uncultured Ruminococcus sp. | reverse complement strand
GCGCCGTCGTCATGCTTCTGCAGTTCCGCGGTTATCTTCGGGTATGCTCCGTCCGAGACCCTGATGTAGGAGAAGCCTTTATCATCCCTCATCATGATGTTGTATTTTGGGCGGTGCTGCTTGATCATTGAACACTCAAGAGTCAGCGCTTCGAATTCGCTGTCCACCACGATGACATCGAAATCCTGGACGTTAGAGACCATTTTCTCGACCTTTGGGGTATGGGAAGCACCGGGTCTGAAATAACTGGAGACCCGGTTCTTGAGCTTCTTCGCTTTTCCGACATATATCACTTCACCTCTGCGGTCCTTCATGATGTAGATGCCGGGCAGCAGCGGAAGCGACAGCGCCTTGTTCTGTAGTTCCCTTAAAGTCATTGAAAATAAAACTAAAGGCCGCCTCCGTTAAGAGGCGGCCAGATCAGAATATCTTACTCGTTGAATCCGGACTCGATAAGCTTTACAAGGCCCTCGATAGCCTGCTGCTCATCAACACCGTCGGCGATGAGGCGGATCGACGTCCCCCCAACGATTCCAAGTGAAAGAACACCGAGCAGACTCTTTGCGTTGGCGCGTCTCTCATCTTTTTCGACCCAGATGGAGCACTTGAACTCGTTCGCCTTCTGAATAAAGAAAGTAGCGGGACGGGCATGAAGGCCGACCTGGTTCTCAACTGTAATGTCCTGTACGCACATGCTTACTATCTCCGTTTCAAAAATCAAATATATCTAAAGATCAAGTCTTTACTGACCTCGTTTCAGCATCTCAATTATAACAAAAATGTGCATAACGTCAAGAAACAGAGGTGCTGTTTTTGCTTTTTGACTAAATGCCCATGGATATAGGCGGCAGCGCATGCACTGTTGGTGCATATTGCTTAATCGCTGAGTTTATCCTCGGGATGCTCCTTAATATACTGTTCATACATATCGGGGCGTCGTTCCCTCGTTCTACGCAGAGCCTGGTCCTTTTTCCACTTTACGATGTTTGCGTGGTGACCGCTGCGCAGGACCTCAGGCACCTCCCTGTCGTTCCAGATGTAAGGTCTTGTGTACTGAGGGTATTCCAGCAGACCGCTGAAATGGCTCTCGTCGGTGTAGCACTCCTCATCGGACAGAACGCCGGGACAGAGCCTCGCGACGGAATCCGTAAGTATGAGCGCAGGCATCTCTCCTCCGGTGACGACATAGTCTCCGATGGATATCTCCTCATCGACTATCTCGTCCAGGACCCTCTCGTCGACTCCTTCATAATGACCGCAGAGAATACAGATATTCTCCATTGCGGACAGCTCCTTTACCCGCTGCTGGGTAAGTACCCTGCCGGAAGGGCTCATGTAGATAAGGTGCGGGCGCGTCCCCCGCTGCTCGCATATCGCCCTGAAGCAGTCATAGATTGGCTGGCAGTACATCACCATGCCCATTCCGCCGCCAAAAGGCGCGTCATCGGTCTGTTTCTGCTTATTGAGAGTATAGTCGCGTATGTTGTGGCATCTGACGTCCAATGCCCCTTTTTTTATCGCTCTGCCTATTATGCTCTCGCCGAGATAGGTCTCGCACATTCCCGGAAAAAGCGTCATTATGTCAATCTGCATCGTCAAACAGTCCTTTTATGGGTTCTATGGCGACTTTCCCGCCGTCGATGTCCACGGATTTTATGAATGCGGGCACCGCCGGGACCATCCTCACCTCGCCGCTGTCCAGCGTGATGTGGTACAGGTCCTGGGACCCGGTATTCGTGACATCGGTAAGCTTGCCTATGTGTGAGCCGTCAGCGCTGTTCACGGCTTCAAGGCCTATGAGATCCACCACGAAATACGAACCGTTCCTGCGCACTATCTCGTCCCTGTCCGCATAGACCGTGCGGTCTATATATCTGTGGGCATCCTCTATAGAATCCACTCCCTCCAGTTTGAGAAGGAGCATGTTCTTGTGTACGCGGGCCGACTCCACCTTAGTGGAAGAAGTCCCTGACGTATCCCAGAACACGCTGCGCAGCCTGTTGAGCGCGGAAGCGCTGTCAGCCCAGGGATAGACCTTGAGCTCGCCGTTGATCCCGTGTGTCGAGACGATCTTTCCGGCTTCCAGATATCTCTGCATGTAAATCCTCCGTTAAAGGAATGCGGGGCGTTCAAACCGCCCCGCAAAAGAATCTGAATCAGTCGATCTCCACCATCACATGGGCACCGCTCTTGACTGCGGCGGAACGTATGACGGTCCTGATAGCCTTGGCTATGCGGCCCTGTTTGCCGATCACTCGTCCTACATCGTCCTCTGCTACGTTGAGATGGTAGACCGTGATGCCTTCTTCATTGGGTTCATCGACAGTGACGCTGACGGAATCCTTGTCTTCGACAAGTCCCCTGGACATCACTTCAAGAAGCTCTTTAAGATTCATTCGATAACTCCGTTTTTCTTGAGAAGCACGCGGACCGTCTCAGTGGGCTGAGCTCCGTTGGCCATCCACTGCTTGACTTTGTCTGCATCTACCTTGAATGCTGTGGGTTCTACTGTAGGATCGTATGTTCCGAGTTCCTCGATGAAGCGTCCGTCACGAGGTGAGCGGCTGTCCGCGACCACTACACGATAGAAAGGTGCTTTCTTAGCGCCCATGCGGCGCAGTCTGATCTTAACTGCCATTATTTTTTCCTCCAAAACTATTGTTCAGTTATTATTGTCCGGATCTCGGTCCGGTATCATGAGAACGGGAAGCCTTTCAGAGGGTTCCTTCCCCTCTTTCCGAGCTTTGTGAGCTGTTTCATCATCTTGTTGGACTGCTCATACTGTTTCAGCAGGCGGTTTATATCCTCCACCTTCATGCCGCATCCCGCAGCGATCCTGCGCTTTCTGGATGCGTTGAGGATGTCGGGTCTTCTCCTCTCCTCCGGCGTCATCGAGAGGATGATCGCCTCAGTCCTTGTGAACGCTCTTTCATCTATAGCCTCATCCGGGATGCCGGCGCCGCCGGGCATCATCGCTATGAGCTGCCGGATATTGCCCATGTTGCTGAGCTGTCTCAGCTGCTCGAGCAGATCGTTGAGATCCATTCCCTTTTTGGATCTCGTCTTTTTGAGAAGTTCTTCCGCCGCCTTTTCATCAAAACTGGAAGTCGCCTTCTCTATGAGAGACATGACGTCCCCCATTCCGAGGATCCTGCTGGCCATGCGGTCAGGGTGGAAGACTTCCAGATCCTCGACCTTCTCGCCGGTACCGGCGAACAGTATCGGTTTGCCGGTGACGGAGAGCACTGACAGCGCTGCGCCGCCTCTTGAGTCGGCATCCAGCTTCGTGAGGATCACCCCATCTATCCCGATCCTCTGGTTGAAGGTCTCTGCCACATTGACCGCTTCCTGACCCGTCAGAGAGTCGACCACCAGTATGGTGCGGTTGGCGAAATCCTTCTTGAGCCGCTCCAGCTCATCCATCAGCTCTTCGTCTATCTGCAGACGTCCCGCGGTATCTATGAGGACGATGTCATACCCATGGTCCTTTGCCTCAGACACGCCTCGCCTGGCTATCTCATGGGGATCGCCCTGTCCCATCTCGAAAACAGGAACCCCCGCCTTCTCTCCCATGATCCTGAGCTGCTCGATAGCGGCCGGGCGGTAAACGTCACAGGCGACGAGAAGCGGCCTGTGCCCCTGATCCTTGTACATCTTGGCGAGCTTTGCGCAGTGGGTGGTCTTGCCTCCGCCCTGCAGTCCGCACATCAGTATCACCGTGGGAGGCGTTCCCTCCAGCCTGAGCTGTCCGGTGCCCTTTCCCATGAGATCGATAAGCTCATCGTTGACGATCTTCACGACCTGCTGAGCCGGTGTGAGGCTCTTCATCACCTCTTCTCCCAGAGCCTTCTGCGAGACCTGGTCGGTGAACTGCTTCGCCACTTTGTAGTTGACGTCCGCTTCCAGAAGCGCCATGCGCACTTCCCTCATGGCGGAAGATATGTCTTTTTCGCTCAGCTTGCCCTTCTTCCTCAGTCCGGAGAATACTCCTCCGAGCCTTGAGGTCAGACTTTCAAATGCCACTTACTGCTCCTCTTCTGCGAACCTGTCCAGCTCGTCGGAAGCTTCCACGATGGCCAGAGCCGCGCGTTTGATCTGAGCGGTATACCCGCCTGAATCGCTGTAGGCAAGTATGTCCTTTGCGTTCCTGCGTATGGATTCGGTGAGCGAACCGAAGTTGCTGAATCTGTCCTTGAAATGAAGCTGGGACTCAAGTTCCAGCAGAACTGCTTCACCGCGCTTTATGGTGTCTCTGACACCCTGTCTTGAGATGCCCTCAAGTTCTGCGATCTCTCCCAGGGAAAGATCGTCATCGTAATACATCCTCAGCACATTGCGCTGATTCTCCGTCAGAACAGCCGAATAAGTGTCAATAAGGCTGCTTATCGACAGATCTTTTGCCATAAGACACCTCCCAGATAATCTGTAAAGCATTACTACTTTACATAGTATACAGGCATATGGATGCAATGTCAACATATAAATAACAAGGGAACAGCTGTCCTTGAGAAAAGCTGTTCCCTTTTTGTCAGTTGTATTTGGAGCGCTCGATGCGCTGGGCTTCTTCGTACAGATATCGGTAATTCTCATGCCTGCTGGGGTCTATGAGACCTTCCTGCAGCGCTTCCAGCACCGAGCATCCCTTCTCCACCGTATGCGAACACCCCGTGAAGAAGCATCCGTCGGTATGCGCCTCTATCTCCGGGAAGTACGACGCCAGATCCGCCTTGTCTATCTTCTCGTCACGCTCGAAATCAAGCGCCGAGAATCCCGGCGTGTCGGCGATGTATCCTCCCCTGAACTCATACAGTTCAACAGCCCTTGTGGTGTGTTTTCCTCTTCCCAGTTTCTGGCTTATCTCGTTGGTCGCCAGCGACAGTCCGGGACATAGCTTGTTGAGGAACGTGGATTTTCCGACACCGCTGTTTCCCGAAAAGACCGAGATGCTCCTGTCGCAGATGGCCTCTATCCTCTCAACGGCCTTCCTCTCGTCCTTCATAACATCTATGACGTCATACCCGATTCCGCTGTAGATGCTGATCACATCGTCGGCCTTCTTGAGGTCCGTCTTCGTCAGAAGTATGACCGGCTTGATCTTTCTCTGTTCGCAGAGGACGGTCATGCGGTCTATCACCAGCAGGTTCGGGGAAGGCTCCACCGAGGACACCACCAGAAAGAAATTGTCGACGTTGGCGATGGGAGGCCGCTTGAATGAGTTCTCCCGGTCATGGATATGGCTGACCACATACCCTCCGCCGCTCTCTCCGACATCCACGAAATCGCCGGCGAGCGGCTTTATCCCCTGCATTCGGAATATGCCTTTCGCATTGCATTCCAGAACCGAATCGGCGGTCTTTACGTAATAGAACCCGCCGATCCCTTTCAGGATGAGGCCGCTTTTATCGGTAGCTTCGCGAATCATGCAGTTTTATCCTTCCGGATTCTCAGGAGGCGTGGGAGGTGTGGATTCTCTGAACTTTACAGTGATATTTATGTTTCCTGTGACGTTGGTCACGGTCAGTGTGCCGTTGGAGTACGATCCGCCGGAAGCGCTTTCGAACTCGAAGCCTTCGTCCGGGCTCACGCTGAACACGAGCGTATCGCCGTAGTATGCCTGTTTACTGGTGCTGCCGGAGCCATGTTCGACACTGACGGTCACCGTATATTCGTTTCTGCTGAACCAGGCAGTCACGGTATGGTTCTCCGTCACATTGCTGATTGTGTACTTGCCTCCGGATACATGGGATGTGACGTCGCTTCCGTTGTCTGTCACGGAGACTATCTTGTATCCGTCTGCTGGCGTGATCGTGACCTCCGCGGTCCTTCCGGAGTAGACTTCGTCGGAGGATGCGGTAACTGTACCGCTTCCGTCAGCCACTTTGCCTGTGATCAGGTATTTGCTGGGTTCCTCCATCACGAAGCCATTGCTTCTGGAGTAGTCGGCCACGACCTTCGATGTTCCCTCCTGGAAGTTGAGAAGGACCTTGCGGTAGTCCACGCCGTTGATCTTGATCAGGAACGCCTTGTCGTCCGCGCCTTTGGCGGTCACTGTGATGCCGCCGGTAAAGCTGACGCTGGAGGCGTTGTATGAGGCGCTGCTCTCACCGTCCGCAAACAGCTGGGCAGTCATTGACATGTTTCCGCTGGGGTCGGAGAACGGTGCATCGAGCTTGAAGGTGCATTCCTTCTCGGCCAGCTCTTCCCTGACGGTGATGTTGACCGTGGTGCCGATGGCCACCCTCGTGCCTCCCTTAATGCTCTGGACCACAACGCAGCCGGGCTCGATGTCCTCATGGCCTTCCTGAACTCCTCTGACCATGGTGACTTCGCCTTTGTTGAGGCCGTTGCTTATGAGCGCTGCTATGGCTTCCGCGGCTTTCTTGCCGACGAGATTGGGAACAGAGGTCGTGAGCGATGTCACAGGCGAGTTGACGTAGATCTTTATGACCGAGCCGGCTTCGACAGAAGAACCGACTTCCGGGTCCGTCCTCGTTATCTGGTTGGTCTCGAATTCATCGTTCTTGTCCAGTTCCCTGTATACGATGAGTCCGAGATCCTGAAGGATCTGAACGGCGTTGCCGTAGGATTCTCCGACGATGGCAGGAACAGTGACGACCTCCACGCCTTTGCTGACATAGAGCGTGATTCTCGCATTGTCCTTGACTGTCTTCGGGGGCTTGGGGACCTGGGAGATAACCGTGCCGATCGGCACGTTGGGATCGAATTCTTCTTCGATGCTGAACCTGAATTTGGAATACTCGGAAGAAGACTGTATCGATCTGATGGACTCCCCTGCGAAATCGGGAAGCTCCACCTCCTCAGGGGTGGTAAATATGCTGCTTCCCGCGTTCTTCAGCGTCATGTAGACGAGGAACATGGATCCCAGCAGACATATGAGCGTCAGACCCATGAGCAGGCCCATGCCGAAACCTATGGTCTTCGGTCTCAGCGGTTTCTCCTTCTTAGTCTTCGCCTTCTTCGGGGCTTCCTGTTTTGTAGTTTCCTTTTTAGCCATTTCGCTCTCTTTTCCTTCTGTTTTTTCTCCTGCCGCGGCAGTCCTCTTCTGGGCTACCCTGGAGATATACACCGCAGGATCTTGATCAGCATTGGATTTATAGTCAAAATTGATCTCCGGATTCTTCCGGAAGTGTTCCAGCTCGGTAAGCATCGCGCCTGCGGACTGATACCTGTTGTTCGGATCCTTCTCCATCGCTTTCTCGATGATCCTCTGCAGTCCGTCGGGAACATCGGGATTGATGTCGCTTATCTTCTTTGCCTGCTCCGATATCTGCATCAGCGCTATCGAGACGGGACTGTCCGCATCGAACGGCAGCTTTCCCGTGCACATCTCGTACATCATCACGCCGACGCTGTAGATGTCCGCCCTCGAATCGGTCTCATCGCCCTTTGCCTGTTCCGGACTGATGTAGTGGACCGTACCTATCGCCTTGTCGGTTATGGTGTGAAGGCTGCTTCGCGAGAATCTGGCGATGCCGAAATCCATGACCTTCAGCTTTCCGTCGCGGGTTATCATGACGTTCTGAGGCTTCATGTCACGGTGGACTATGCCGCGGTCATGGGCGTGCTGCAGCGCCTTTAGAAGCTGCTCGGAGAAGGAGACCGTCTGTTTCCAGTTCAGGACGCCGTACTTCTCCATGTACTTCTTGAGGGTGATCCCCTCGAGATACTCCATGACGATGTACTGAACGCTGTCGGAGTAATTGACATCCAGGACCTTCACGATGTTCTCGTGACTGAGCATCCTGACTGCCTTGGATTCGTTGCGGAACCTTCTGACCAGATCGGTCACTCCGGCGTACTCATCCTTGAGTATCTTTACGGCAACGGTACTGCCGTCATTGAGATCCGTGGCCTTGTAGACATACGACATCCCGCCGACGCCTATCTGCCTTTCTATCTGATAGCGGCCGTCAAGTCTTCTTCCTATGTACTTGCCTGTATCGCTCTTGTTCATACTTTAAGTACCACCGCTGTCGTATTGTCGTATGCGCCTTCTTCCAGCGCTCTTCTGACCAGTCTCTCGGCCGATTCGTAGAAATCGGTGTCAGACAGTATCCTGCACATCTCGTCGGAGGTCAGTATGTTCGACAGGCCGTCGCTGCACAGCATGATCATATCGCCTTTTTTCAGGCGCGCGGTATCTATGTCGATCCTGAGTCCTCTCTCCACGCCGAGCGCATTTGTGATTATGTTCTTGTTGGGATGGTTCATCGCCTGTTCCAGTGTTATCTTCCCGGAGTCGAGCAGACCCTGGACCACGGAGTGGTCTTTGGTGAGCTGAGTGAGGGAATTCTTCTGGTAATGATACGCCCTGCTGTCGCCGCAGTGGCCTATCACGGCCTCCCTGTTGCGGACTACAGCCAGAACGGCAGTGGTTCCCATCATTATGTCTCCCTGAAGGGCTCTTGATTCCTCCAGAAGTCTGGCATTGGCCTTTTTGAGTGTATATGTGATCAGATCTGATATCTCTGATGTGCTGTTTATGCCGGAAAGGTTGTCTCTGAGTATCTCGCAGACCGTCTCGGACACGATCCTGCTGGCGCGCTCACCGAAAGCCAGGCCGCCCATCCCGTCGCACAGGATCATCCAGTAAAGACTGTCGTTGATCCGTCCTGCGAGATAGCAGTCCTGGTTCACCTCATATTTCAGGCCTATATCCGTAAAACCGGTGACATTCATGAGATCGAATTCTCCGATCCTTGTTCTTAGTTTACAGTATCTCTGCGCAGCTGTCCGCACGCTGCAGAGATGTCGTTTCCGAGCGTACGGCGGACCGTCGCGTTGACTCCCCTTGCCGACAGTTTCTCTGCAAAGCTCTCAGCCTGCTTCCTGGTGGCGCGGAAATCTCCTCTGCCGGCCTCGTTGACCGGGATGACATTTACATGGCTTTGGAATCCCCTGACCAGCTCGGCCAGTTTCTCTGCGTCATCTTCCCCGTCGTTGAATCCGTGAATGACCGTATACTCGAAGGATATCCTCCTGCCGGTGATCTCCACGTAGCGTCTGCAGGCAGGTATCAGATCCTCAAGAGGATATCTCAGGTTCACGGGCATTATGCTGCTGCGTTTCTCAGGGAATGCCGCATGCAGCGAGATGGACAGAGTCAGCTGTTTCTTGAGAGATGCAAGACGCATTATCTCAGGGATAATGCCGCAGGTCGAAAGCGTGACGGACCGGTTCTTCATCCCGTATCCGTCTGCATCGGTCAGTATGTCGTAGAACCTCATAACTTCATCGAAGTTGTCCAGCGGCTCGCCGATGCCCATCAGCACGACACTGTCGACCGGCATGCCGTACAGATCGGATGCCGCGTACACCTCCGCGAGCATCTCCCCCGCCGTCAGCGAACGCACAAGGCCGTTCTGCGTGGACGCGCAGAACCTGCATCCCATGCGGCATCCCACCTGCGTTGAGACGCACACAGACAGGCCGTGCTCATACAGCATAGCGACCGTCTCGACACAGTTTCCGTCAGCAAAGGAGAGCAGATACTTCTCGGTTCCGTCCGAGGACCTCTGCCTTCTTATGCATTCCGCTCTGGTAATGGTGTATTCCGATGCAAGCCAGGACCGTGTCGACGCAGGCAGATTGGTCATCTGCGAGAAATCCGACACTCGCTTTCCGTGCAGCCATTCGAAGAGCTGTTTCGCTCTGAATGACGGCTCGTTCCTCTCACTGAAGATATCCTTCAGTTCTGATTTGTACAGACGGCTGATTTCCATCATTTGATTCTATCACATTTGGCACAGCACTGCTACAAAGAAGCCCTCAGAGCTGCTGCTGCCCGGTATGAACGATATCATGTCCCCGCTGACCTCCGCGCAGGACGGCAGCCGTTCCGGGACCGCCAGTCTGAATCCGGGATATTCACCGAGGAACCTTTTTATCACTGACTGGTTCTCGCGTTCCAGAAGGGTGCATGTGCTGTACACGATCCTTCCGTCCGGAGCGATCATTTCCGCAGCGTTGCAGAGGATCCGGTACTGAAGTTCCGGAAGATCCTCGCTCACGCCGGGAGCTTTGTATCTGAGCTCGGGCTTGGAAGCTATCTCTCCGTACCCTGAGCACGGTACATCGCAGAGTATCCTGTCGTAGACCGCACTGCTATCATAAACCGAAGCATCGCCGCAAAGTGTTTCAACTATGTGAATTTTTTCCCTGCGCGCAAGTTTTCTGACGAGTTCAAGGCGGTTCTCGCTGAGGTCCAGCGCTGTCACGCTTCCCGTGTCCCTCATATCCTGAGCGATGCACATTGTCTTTCCGCCAGGCGCGGAGCACATGTCAAGGACCTTCATCCCCGGCTCCGCTCCAACACAGGAGGCGGAGAACTGCGCGGGAAGGCTCTGGATGCGGGCCTCTCCGCGTTCCATCGTCTCCGAACGTCCGCTGAACCCGGATATCACCTTCAGACAGTTGGCGAGCCCTGTGGGCTCGGTCTCTATCCCATCCGCTTTCAGGGAGTCTGCCGCTGACGCCTCGTCGGTCAGCAGACTGTTGACTCTTAGATAAAGCCCGCTGCCGGTGAACATCGCTTCCAGCATTTCTTCCGTTCTGTCCTCATACTGTCCGTCCAGCATCCCCGCAAGTTCAGGATCCATGCTATATCTGACGGAAAGGAGCTCCGGTCTTTCGCTGATCCCCGAAAACGCTTCCGAGATATCCGCGTCTGAGCACTTTCTCAGCACGGCGTTCACCAGTCCGCAGGCAGATGATTTCCTGAACTGTCTGCAGAGTGCAACGCTCTCGTTCACCGCAGCCCTGGCAGGCACCGAATCCATCCAGAACAGCTGATAGACCCCTGATCTGAGTATCTGCAGGACTTCTCCGTCAAGCCTGGAGAGCGGGACACTGACGTAACGCTCAAGCAGTCTGTCTATGGTGATCCTTCTCGAAAGAGTCCCGTAAACCAGCGCAGTGCAAAAAGCCCTGTCCCTCGCATCGAACCCGCCGGAAGCGAGCTCCTGCAGAAGGACAAGGTTGGAATACCCGCCGCGTTCGCAGCGGATCAGACAGTCTACTGCTTTCTTCCTTGCGTTAGGCATCGTTACCGATCCTGTTTCCGGCCGCCAGGCGGCGTCCCCGGGCCCACTCTGCTCCGGTCATCCTGCGGCTTCCCTGAGGGATGACATCCCCTATGACCACGCTGCCTCCGGGAGCAGCCACCGTGAGAGGAGACAACGACAGTATCTCCCCCGGTTCTCCCGTCAGCTCCGACAAGGCAGCGGAACAGACCTTGATCCGCTTGTCTTCATAGGCAAAACTTGCGACGGGCCACATTGAAAGGCCTCTTACCAGCCCGACTATTCTTTCCGCACTGAGCGTAAAATCGAATTCTCCTTCCGACTTCTCTATTGGCGGAGCCATGGTAGCCTCGGAACCGTTCTGCGGTCTGCGCACCGCTGTGCCTGCTTCCAGTTCCCTGATGACACGGCACAGGAAAGGGCCTCCCTCTTCTCCCATCTTTCTGAACATGGCGTCTGCATCCATGTCTCCGGAGGGTATCTCGAGAACATCTATGATATCACCCGTATCCATGCCGGCATCCATCATGATCGCCGTCAGACCGGTGATCTTCTCTCCGGCTATGATAGCCCTCTGAACCGGCGCGGCGCCGCGGTACGCGGGCAGTATGGATCCGTGCAGGTTGACGCAGCCGAGCCTCGGGATATCCAGCACTTCCTGAGGCAGTATCCTGCCGTAGGCGACCACCGCTATTAGGTCCGGCTCCAGATCGCGGATGACCTGAGCGGCCTTCCCGTTGCGGAATCCCTTCGGCTGGAACACCGGTATGCCCAGTTTCTCAGCAAGCACTTTCGTGGGTGGAGGAGTCAGTATCTGCTTCCTTCCGACAGGGCGGTCAGGCTGGCAGAACACCCCGCACACGTCAAATTCAGCGCTTAGTGCTCTTAATATGTCGGCGGCCAGTTCGGGCGTGCCCATAAATACTATCCGCATCAGTCCTCGTTCTCCCCGTCCTGTTCGCTGAGCATCCTGTCGAGTTCCTCTTCCGTGTAGAGTTCCTTTGTAAGATCGACGAACAGCGTGCCGTCAAGATGGTCTATCTCGTGGCATGCAGCCCTTGCCGCCATCTCCTCCAGGCTGATGGTGAAGCTCTTTCCAGTGCGGTCCTGAGCCTTGACTATGACCTTCCTCGGACGTTCCAGATAACCTCTCTCATCAGGTACGGAGAGGCAGCCTTCGTAGGCGCCTACGGTCTCCTGGGACCTGGCGGTTATCTCGGGGTTCACCAGTTCAAGGTACTCGCCGTCATTGTTCACGACGATGACTACCCTGCGAAGCACTCCTACCTGCGGAGCCGCGAGGCCGAGTCCGTTGGCATCGACCAGTGTCTCCTTCATATCTTCGATGAGAGTGGTGATCCTATCGTTGAAATCCGTCACCGGCCTGCTCTTCTTTCTGAGAAGCGGATCCCCTATTTTGACGATGTTTCTAAGTGCCATTTATATATTCTCCTGTTGTTCAGATATCTGATTCATTTGTCATATCCACATAGATCCTTGTCCTGTCGGAGGGATTCTCCTGCTTGTATTCCGTCAGGCATCTGGAAAGGCATTCCCTGAAAGCCCTGTCTCCCCTGCTCTTGATGAGGATCCTCCACCTGTATGAGCCGTTCACGAGCACTACTCTCAGCGGAGAAGGATTCATTATCCTTACGGGAACGGAAGGATTCTCTCCGAAGACCTGGGAGAGCTTTTTTTCGAACCTGTAGGCCGATGCCCTCGCGTCGTTCTCCTTGCCGGAAGAGAACACTACCGAGCACATGGAGCAGAAAGGCGGGTACAGATGGGCTTTCCTGAGTATGATCTCGCTGTCGTAGAACTTCGTGTATGCCTGTTCGGCAGCCAGCTGTATTATGTTGTTCCCCGGATCGATGGTCTGTATGACCGCCTCGCCCGCGTCTGTGCCTCTTCCGCTTCTGCCGACCACCTGGGTAAGCATGTCAAAGGTCCTCTCGTACGCGCGGTAGCTCGGCATGAGGAGCATGGAATCCACGCTGAGCACTCCCGCCAGGGTCACATTCGGGAAATCCAGTCCCTTTGCGATCATCTGGGTCCCGATCATTATATCGTATTTCCCGTCTTCAAAGTCTCTCAGCGACTGTCTGAGCGTTCCTTTCCTGGATGTTGAATCCAGGTCCACTCTCAGCACTCTCGCATCCGGGAACAGCGTCTGCAGTTCTTCCTCCACGCGCTGCGTCCCGATTCCGGTATGCCTGAGTTCTCCTCCGCAATCCGGGCACTTCGTTATCTCCTTGACGATCCTGCTGCAGTAATGGCATCTGTGAGTTCCGTCGCTCTTGTGCCATACCATCGGCATGGAACAGCTGTCGCACATCACGATCTTCTTGCAGCTGCGGCAGATGGTGACGGTCCTGTATCCCCTCCTGTTCAGAAGCAGGATGCACTGCTGACCGAGATCCAGTCTCTGTCTTATCTTCTCGTAAAGAACGCTGCCTATGCAGCTGTCATTCCCTTCTATGAGCTCCTCGCGCATATCCGACACCGTGACCTTCGGCAGCGGCATGTCATTGTAGCGCTCATTAAGTGAAACGAGCCTGTACTGACCGCTGACCGCCCTGTAATATGACTCGACTGACGGGGTCGCGGATCCCAGCACGAGTCCGGCGGAATGGTCCGACGCCCTCTTCAGTGCGACGGAGACCGCCTTGTATCTCGGAGCCTGATCGGAATTATAGGCTTCCTCCTGCTCCTCATCTATGATTATCAGCCCTATGTTCGAGAGCGGAGCAAAGACTGCCGATCTGGTCCCCACGACGACATCATAAGCGCCGTCCCGGATGTTTTTCCACTGTATGGTCCTCTCAGTATCCGAAAGAGCGCTGTGTATGATGCCTACTCTCTCTCCGAACCTGGAGCGGAGCCTGACGATCATCTGTGTCGCCAGCGCGATCTCCGGGACAAGAAGTATGACTCCCTTTCCCGACGCGACCGCATCCTCTATGAGTCTCAGATATACGACCGTCTTGCCGCTGGACGTGACTCCGTAGAATAGCGCGGTCCCGGGTCTTGCCGCTTCCAGCGTCGCGCTCTTTATCTCCTCGTATGCCCTGTTCTGGCTCGCGCTCATCTCGGGAATGCGCTCCTCAGACACCTCTATGTCCAGATAAGGATCGGTGTCCTTGAGGTCTTTCACCCTCTCGACCGCTCCGGCTTTCTCCATCCGGTTCAGCGTGTCGCGTGACACAGACAGCCTTTCCCTTATCTCCGAATATGACATGGGCTCAGACAGCAGCGAGTAGATCTCCTTCTGCCTTGGCGTGAGCGAACCCGTGCCGAAGCCTTCGACTGCCCTGTACACCGTCTTCGTATGAGCTTCGCTGAACTGGACTATTCTTCTGAGATCTCCGTCCGGTACCAGACGTATGTTCTTCGGAAGGACCGCCTTTACGGCATCATAGTAGGTGCAGAACGTCGTATCCTTGAGATACCTTATGAGACCGACCATCTCATCGGTTATAACGGGATCTCCCGTCTCCGAGTCGATTATGCTCTTGTAGGAGCCGTCCGGATCGCAGCTTCCCAGGACGATGCCCATCCTCTTTGAATTGCCGAACGGCACCAGGACCCTTGAGCCGATCCTGACCTCGTTGCGCAGCTCTTCCGGAACGTTGTATGAATAGAGTTTGTCAAATTGAAAAGCGGCACTGTCTACCGCTACCATAACACCGGCAAACAAAGCGCCACCTCCCTTTTTTGATGATCTGACTGGATACCGATCCTTGGGATCAGTCCTTCACCTTGAATTTGTGAGCGCCGAATTCGTCTATGGCGAGGCTGACTGGCTTGTCGGTGAGAGCAGTTCCGCTCTCTTCCGCCTTCTTGACGATATCCCTGGCGCGCTTTGCAACAGCGATCACGAGACTGTAGGAACTGTCATTTTCTGTGAGAAGCTGTCCGATTGCAGATTTCAGCATTTTATTTCCTCCGGTTCATCAGTTTGATCTTGTATGTTTGCGGGCACTTTTTCTTCCCAGGCGCGTATGGCTTCCAGGCACTCCTGAGCGCACTCATCCACGTCTTTGTTTACCACGACGAGATCGTAGTGCTCCGCGTAGAGCATCTCATCCGCCGCGATCCTGAGACGGGCTCTTATGGTCTCTTCGTCGGCTCCGCCCCGCTGCAGGAGCCTTCTTCTGAGTTCATCCACAGATGGCGGCATCAGAAACAGAAGCATCGCGTTCGGATAGAACTTCTTTACGTTCCTGCCTCCGTTGACATCTATGACCAGCACGACCGTGGTGCCGTCTTCAAGGAATCTGTTTATCGACTCGCGGGAGGTGCCGTAATAGTTACCTGCATACTGGTTGTATTCCAGCATCATCCCGTTATCTATGTTCTCAAGGAACTGCTCTTTAGAGACGAAGTGGTAGTTGACGCCGTCAACTTCACCCTTCCGAGGCGATCTGGTCGTATATGATACGTTCGTTGCGATGGAATCATCCAGTTCCCTGATCCTCCTGAGAACGGTATCCTTTCCGCATCCGGACGGACCTGATATGACTATCAGTTTTCTGTCATCCATCACAGATCAATCCTCTTCTTCGTCATCAAGCCTTCCGGCGACCGTCTCCGGCTGAACAGCCGAAAGGATCACATGATCAGAATCAGTGATTATCACGGCCCTTGTCCTTCTTCCGTATGTCGCATCGATCAGGCTTCCCTTTTCCTTTGCGTCCTGAACGATCCTCTTGATCGGGGCTGATTCCGGACTGACGATGGCCACTATCCTTGAAGTGGAAACAACGTTTCCGAATCCGATGTTGAGCAGTTTCATGAATTAAGTCCTTATTCTATATTCTGGATCTGTTCACGGATCTTTTCGACTTCGCTCTTGAGATCGACCACGTAGCCGGTGATCTCGAGATCGGAAGCCTTGGAGCCGATGGTGTTTATCTCCCTGTTTATCTCCTGTACAAGGAAATCAAGCTTGCGCCCAACCGGACCTCCGGTCTTTACGATATCCCTGAACTGACCTATATGGGAGTGGAGCCTGACGGTCTCCTCGTCGACGGCGGTGCGGTCGGCATAGATCGCCGCTTCCTCCAGTATCCTCTTCTCGTCGATATCGCTGTTCGAGAGGACATCCAGCAGTCTGTTGTACAGTTTGTTCCTGTATGCCTCGACCCTGGGTTCCGATGCCGCTTCCACCTTGAGCACCAGTTCCTCGACATTGGCGATCTTTCCGAGCACATCCTCAGCCATCTTCTCGCCTTCTGCCGCCCTCATCGCATTGAAGTTGTCGGCAGCCGCGGTGAGCACCTGTCTGATATCGCTCCAGACCTTCTCCTCATCGGGAACTTCCCTGGTGACGACGAAGACATCCGAGAACCTGGCCAGCATGTTGGCGTTGATCTCTGTGTGCGTCCCCAGTTCGGCGTCTATCTTCTTCAGCGCATCGTAGTAGCCCCTGGCAGCGGAGATGTTGGGCTCTATCTCAACCTGCTCGCCCTGAGGCTTCTGGTACGAGATGAATACGTCAATCTTTCCTCTGTTGACTCTCTTGAGGAGCTCAGTCTTTACCTTATCCTCGCAGTAAGAGAGGCTTCTGGGCATCTTGACGGATATGTCCGCAAACCTGTTGTTGACCGAACGGATCTCCACCGTTATGTCAGAGTCATCTATGTGCATTATGGATCGGCCGTAGCCGGTCATGCTCATGATCATGTTACATGATCTCCGTTTCTTATTTGCTGTGTCCTATTATTGTAGTCTTATTTAAAATAATGTGTCAACGCGCAAGATACCACAGACGGCCGCTGACCGGCTGTCTGCCTGAGAAATCTCTGCGGGCTGTCATAACGGCAGCCCGCAGTTTATGTTCAGATATGAAGAGTCTTGCCGTTTCTGTCGATGTGGTCCGCATCTATTCCAAGTTCCTTATCGCGTCTCTTCTCAAAGAACTTTGTGGCGACCTGCGGGAACTGGGCATAGCTCAGAACATCCTCATCGCTCTTGGCATACTGCTCGCACTCCTTGCGGAGCTTGTCCATCTCGGGCTCGAGAAGGTCTGCGGGACGGCATGTGATGGGCTCCTGATCTCCGATTATGCTCTTCCTGAATTCGGGGTCGATGGGAGCGGGCGTCCTGCCGTACTCTCCCCTTACCAGTCCCTTGAACTCTTTGGTGACCATGCTGTATCTCTTGCCGTTGATCACGTTGAGAACAGCCTGGGTACCGACGATCTGGGAGGTCGGGGTGACAAGCGGAGGATAACCTGCATCTTCTCTGACGCGCGGCACTTCTGCAAGAACTTCGTCGAGCAGATCTTCCTTGCCGGCTTCCTTGAGCTGGTTGAGGAGGTTGGAGAGCATTCCGCCGGGAACCTGATAGAGCAGTGTGTTGGCATCAACTCCGAGGACCTTGTGGCTGAGGAGTCCGTTATCGACATATTTCTGTCTGAGGGTGGCGAAGTATTCACGCACCTCATTGAGCTTGTGCAGATCGAGTCCGGTGTCATACTCCGTTCCCTGTAGGGCAGCCACGAGTGACTCAGTCGCCATATGGGACGTTCCCATGGCGAGGGGCGAGATGACCGTGTCGATGATATCCGCGCCTGCTTCCACGCCCTTGAGGATGGACATGGATGCGAGTCCCGAAGTGTAGTGGGAATGGATATCTATCGGGATCTTGACGGTCTCTTTGAGTTTTTTCACGAGATCGTAGCATGCGTACGGCGTGAGCAATCCGGCCATGTCCTTGATACAGAGGGAGTCGGCTCCCATGCTCTCAAGTTCCTTTGCATACTGCGCAAAGTAGTCGTTGTCATGTACGGGGCTGATGGTATAGGAGATGGCAGCCTGCACGTGGGCGCCTTCCTTCTTTGCCGCGTTGATGGAAGCTTCAAGGTTGCGGGGATCGTTGAGTGCGTCGAAGATACGCATGATGTCGATTCCGTTCGCAACTATCTTCTGTACGAAGTAAGCGACCACATCATCTGCGTAATGCCTGTATCCGAGCATGTTCTGCCCGCGGAACAGCATCTGCATCTTTGTATGGGGCATCTCTTTCTTGATGCGTCTGAGCCTCTCCCACGGATCCTCGTCCAGGAAGCGCAGGCAGGTGTCGAATGTGGCACCGCCCCACATCTCCACGGCATTGTATCCGACCTGATCCATGGTGGACAGGATGGGAAGCATCTCGTCGAGTGTCATACGCGTGGCGATCAGCGACTGATGAGCGTCGCGGAGCACCAGCTCATTGATCTTTACTTTAGCCATCTGCACTTTACCCCTTAACCGATAACAACAAGGGTATCTCCGGCGTTGACCATGTCGCCCTTGGAGACGCCGATACCGGTGATTGTTCCGTCGAGAGCGGCAACGATGTCGTTCTCCATCTTCATGGATTCGAGGACGATGAGCCTGTCACCGACCTTGACTGTGTCGCCTACCGCAACACATACATCGACGATGCTGCCGGGCATGGGTGCGCCGACCTTGGTTCCATCTGCGGGAAGGCTCGCTGGAGCTGCAGGAGCTGCAGCAGGAGCAGGAGCGGCAGCGGGTGCGGGTGCAGCAGCGGGAGCTGCGGCTGCAGGCGCTGCGGGTGCGGATGCGCCGGTCTCTTCCACGGCAACATCATATGTAACACCATTGACTGTTATATTGAAACGTTTCATTCTTCGATCCTCCGATATTAATAAGGCATATTGCCGTGTTTTCTGGAAACATTGCTTACGCGCTTGGATGCGAGCATATCGAGTGCTGCGGAAACTGCGGAGCGGGTATTCTCAGGAGCAATGACTCTGTCGATGATCCCGTTCTCAAAGGCTTTCTCTGCAGATTCCTCTTCCGCGGCGTACTGTACCGCGAGTCTCTCGATATCGCTGTCCTTCTCGATCCTGTCGGGCCACATGACCGCGACCGCTGCCTTGGGAGCGAGCTCGCCGATGACGGCGCCGTTCCATGCAAAGCGCAGATCCGAGGCAGACTTGCCGCAGATCACCGAGAAGAGGGAACCTATCGCGTTTCCCGTGACCACTGTGATCTTGGCTGTGGTGGCCTGTGAGAGGGTGTGGGAAAGGATGGCCGCGTTCCTGATGCCACCGTTCATATCATTGTCGGCTGAGACGAGGAATCCCTCGCTGTCGAGGAATGTCACAACAGGAACCGAGAACGCATCGCAGAACTGCACGAGGCGGGATATCTTGAGGCTGTCGTTCCTGCAGACACGTCCGCTGACGGACACTATGCCGACCGGGCTTCCGAGCACGGTGGCGAGATATGTTCTGGATGAGAGGCCTTTTCCGGCGAACAGCTCGATCTCGCTGCCTGCGTCCACCGTGCCGAGGACTGCGTCTTCTGCCGCATTCCTCTCAGGCTCGGAGAAATCACAGAAAGGAGGAGATTCAAGGTTATTGCTCGGAAGCATGCCGACCAGCTGCCTGGTCTTGCTGAAGAGCGCTTCTTCCCCGTCGCAGACCACTGCGGCAGCGGAAGCTTTCTGAGCATATTCGGCAGAACCGGCTATCTTCTTTGCGGCGGAATCCGAAAGATCGTTGAACGGAGCTGTGAGGAAGAATTCTGCTTTGCTTTCCATGAGACATACGTCCGCAAGCGAAGCGCAGACTGATTCAAAACCGCCGCATGTCCCAGCCACTACCGCGATCTGCGGAACTACTCCGGATACTCTTGAGCAGCGGTGGAGAAGTTCGGCGCAGGCGTCCAGAGTGAGGCCGCCTCCCTGAAGATCAACACCCTTGCTGTCATAAACTGCCACTACCGGAGAACCGGTTTTCTCAGCGAGATCGTACACCTTTGAAAGTTTTCCCGCCGTAGCAGTGCTGAATGCTCCGCATCCGCCCTCTACATAGGCGAATACCGCGGTGCCGTAAACGGTACCGTGAGCAATCCTTGCTCCTGTGTCGGCGGAACCGTCGAGCAGTTCGTACGCGCCGTCATCAAACAAGAGCGACAGACGCTTCAAGGCGTCCAGTTTTTGCTGTTTATCAGCCATCAAATTACCCCTCTTTCATTGCTCTCTTATAAAAAGCCCAAATTATCTCTACTATACATTAACTGCCGTTTTATTTCAACAGCAAATAACTCTGCTGTCTGCTTCCTGAGAACTCCCCGCTGAGCTTATTGATGCTGAACGGGATGCTCCCGCAGTGGTATACTCAACATGGACAACACAACTGAGGAGCTGGAGGACCTGCAATGGAGATAACCAGGAATTCAAGACTGAAGGACGTGATCGAAACAGCCTCAGGCCATGACATAATAGCAAGGCTGCTCTATTCGCTCGGCATGGATCTGGACGCAGTGAGGAGGACTCCCCTGGGTCTTCTGAAGATAGGTTCCCTGAAACGACTCAGTTTCGGAAAACTGAGCGACGCTTCCGTCGATGCACTGATAGAGATCCTCAATTCCCTTAAGGACGAAGACCCCGGCGAGGACGGCACGGTCAGGCATGAATGGTGGAAGGAAGCCGTATTCTATCAGGTATATCCCCGCTCGTTCCGCGACAGCAATGCGGACGGCATAGGAGACATACCGGGCATCATCGAAAAACTTGACTACATAAAGTCTCTTGGAGTCGACGCGATATGGTGCTCCCCGTTCTATGACTCTCCGAACGCCGATAACGGGTATGATATCCGCGATTACCGGAAGATCATGGCCGAATTCGGTACACTGGACGATGTCAGAAGACTCATAGACGAATGCCATGCCAGAGGGATCAGGCTCATAATCGATCTGGTCATGAACCATACATCCGATGAGCATGAGTGGTTCCGCAAAGCCCTGGCCGGCGACGAGAGATACATGGATTACTATATATGGAAGGATGAGCCGAACAACTGGACCTCATTCTTCTCCGGACCGGCCTGGAAGTATTTCCCTCAGACGGGCAGGTATGCCCTGCACCTGTTCGCGGACAAGCAGATGGATCTCAACTGGGACAACCCTCAGGTCCGAAGAGAGATGTACGACATCGCGGATTTCTGGCTCGATCTCGGCGCCGACGGTTTCCGGCTGGACGTGGTCAGTTTCATATCCAAGGCAGACGGACTGCCGGACGGCGATCCTACGGTCGGAGAACTCATCTCATTCACAGGGATCGAACACTATTTCCACGGTCCGCATCTGGACGAATACCTGCGGGAGTTCAACCGTGAAGTGCTGGAACCTCATGGTGCGTATACGGTGGGCGAGTGTCCGGGCAACGGCATCAGGATGTCCAGGATGATCACGGGAGACGACAGAGGCGAGCTTTCTCAGCTGTTCTCGTTCGATCATATAGACAATCCCGGAAAAAAGAGATTCGATGTCTATGATCTCGATCTGCGAAAGATGATGCCGGAACTTCTCCGCTGGCAGACCGAGTATTCCGATCACTGCTGGCCTACGCTTTTCTTCGACAACCATGACAATCCCAGGATGTGCTCCAAGATCGATCACGAAGGAAGATATCACGACGAGATAAACAAACTGCTTGCCACGATCCTCATGACGATGAAAGGCACGCCTTATATCTACCAGGGCAGCGAGATCGGCATGACCGACTATCCGTTCACGGACCTCTCACAGTACAGGGACATCGAGTCTCTGAACTATTTCGATGAGCAGACCGGCAAAGGGATGACGCAGAAGGAAGCGATGCAGCGCCTCCTGTACGGTTCCAGGGATCACGCCAGGATCCCCATGCAGTGGGACGGCACCTCCGCGGCGGGATTCAGCGATGCCGAGCCGTGGATCGGCGTGAATCCGGATCATGTGACAGTCAATGTGGCGGATGAGTACTTCGATCCCGATTCTGTCCTGAACTTCTACCGCTACATGATAGGGCTCAGAAAAGACCACAAGAAGACCCTTATCTACGGATCCTTCCGCAGGATAGATGCGGGAAAGGACGTCCTCGCATTCATCAGGGAAGCGAACGAAAGGTTCACCGTGGTGGTCAATCTCACGGGCGGAACGGCAAAGAGACCGAAGGGCATCAGCGGAGACAGGATCATATCCAACTACAGCGACCCCGGCAACATGCTCAGGCCATATGAAGCAGAAGTGTACTTCAGCAGAATATGAATACAGATCAAAAGAGAGACTGCCGCAGGGCAGTCTCTCTTCCTGTGTTCCGTGTTTATTTTTCTTTGCCCGGCGCCGACGCATTTCTGCGCAGTGCCGCGATCTCCGACGGCTTGAGCTGGCGGTATTCCCCTGCTCTCAGCTTTCCGAGCGTGAGAGGACCTATTGCGGTCCTCTTGAGTCTGGTGACGCTCAGTCCCACTGCGTCGCACATCCTTCTGACTTCGCGGTTGTGCCCTTCCGTGATGATTATCTCCAGCGTGCCTTTCGAGGAACCGTCTCCTCCGGTGACCCTCACTCTTGCGGGCTGTGTGACGAACCCGTCATCGAGTTTGACGCCTGAGGACAATTCCACGAGCTGCTCCTCGGTCGGATAGGGCTCCACGCTGACTCTGTAGCTCTTCGTGACCTTGCCCGACGGATGTGTCAGCAGGTTCGTGAACTCGCCGTCATTTGTCATTATCAGCAGACCTTCGGAGTCCTTGTCGAGCCTTCCCACCGGATAGAGCCTGACCTCCTCGTTCTCCATCAGCTCCGCCACAGTCTTATCGGCATGCGAATCCCTGAGAGTCGTGACATATCCTCTCGGTTTATTGAGCATGAAATACAGTTTCTGCACCTTCTTCTGCAGCTGCACTCTCCTGCCGTCGACGTGCAGGACATCCTTGGCCGGATCCATCTTCGAACCCGGTCCTGCCCTGCGGCCGTTCACGGCTATCCTTCCTTCCGCAAGCATCCTGTCCGCTTCCCTTCTGGAGCAGATGCCCTGTGCAGACAATACTTTCTGAATTCTCTCTTCCATTAGACTCACCGGTCACCGCACCGCTGCGGGATCAGTCCTCTTCCTTCTTTTCCGTGTTCTTGCCCGTCATCCTTGAGATCCTGTCGACAAGATCCGGAAGCGTTCTCACGAAGTTGTCTGCCGTGCTTCCTATGGTATCGAGCTGCATGATCTTGACGCTGTCTCCCTGTGTGACAAGGAAAGCTATCGGTGTGATGGTGACTCCGCCGCCCACTCCGCCGCCGAACATTTCGGACTTGCTGCTGGGAAGATCGGATCCTCCGGAAGCAAACCCGAAGGACACTCTGGACACCGGCACCGCGCTGCAGCCGTTAGGAAGGGTGATGGGATCTCCTATCACCGTTCCGGTGTCAGTCAGCGCTCTGATCTTGTTGAGGGCGACCTCCGTGAGAAGATTTACGCCGCGTTCACTTGACATTCTTTTTTCCTCCTCTTTTAAGCAGGTTCCTGACGAGCTCGAACAGGTATCCGAGCAGGAAGCCAAGGACCAGCAGGATCACTATCAGTGGCCGCACCGATACGGTGCAGCTCATTTTTTCTTCCTTGGGTTCGGCATCGCCGAAACAGGGATAAACGGTGATGTCACCGTATGTCACATTTTTACCGAACAGGTAATTCAGCGTGTTCATGAAGTTTCCGATAAGGGACCACTGGATACCGCTCCTGAATCCGACCGACGCCGGATCGGATCCCGTGACGTTCACGACTACGCTTACATCCCTTACATGCACCGCCCTCAGCAGCATCCTGAAGAGCCAGTAACCGGGTCTCAGCAGCGGAGACACGATGCGCTTTATCTTTTCTATCGTCCCGGACAGAGTTTCTTCTTCCTTTTCTGTCTTCTTACTTTCTTTTTCCTGTTTTACCTGCTCCGGCTCTTTCTCTTCCTCCTGCGGCACAGGAGCGCTGTCATGCGCCGGACCAGTCTCTGATGCCATCTGCGCGGAATGGCTGCCAGTCACGGCAGATCCGTCATCCGCTTCTTCTCCGAGTGTCTCTTTTTCTTTCCCATTTTTGTCCTTAGGGCTCAGTCTCTTTCGGAAGAAGATGTAACTCAGGTCAGCCCTGAGCACGGCATCCTGCCAGAGGATGTCCAGCCGCACCGGGAAGAGCAGGAGTATCAGAAGCAGCCCTCCCAGAACAGTGAATACGATCTTAAGGATGCGGAAAAACAGTTTCATTCAAACGTGAGTTCCTCGTACTCTTCTTCCTGCGGCGCATCGAGGACAGTCTCTCCGTGGAGCGGAGGAAGATCCTCAAGTGAAGTGAGGTTGAAGCATCTGAGGAAATTGTCTGTGGTCACGAAGCTCACCGGCCTTCCGGGAAGATCGAGTCTTCCGGCTTCCTCGACCAGATTCCTTGAGATCAGCGTTCCGAGCGCAGAAGAACTGTCGACTCCCCTGATCTCATCTATGAAAGCCCTGGATACGGGCTGATTGTATGCGATTATGGAAAGGACCTCCATCGCAGCCTGGGACAGAGGAGCGTTCCTCCTGTTGTCCAGTGCCCTGACGACGAAATCCGCGAATTTCGGTCTTGTCGAAAGCTGGTATCTGTCCTCGAACCTGAGCAGGCAAAGTCCCGAATCCCTGGAATCAAGATCCTGCGAGATCTCCGCCAGAAGATTGAGCACCGTGCCGGTCTCTATGCTGAGGGCATCGGCAAGCTTCTGAGCAGATACAGGCTCTGCCACAGCGAACAGGACAGCTTCCAGAGCCGATCTGTAATAATTATTGTCCATCTGCCGCGTCCTCTCTTCCTTCCCTGGTCTTAACCGTTCCTTCATCATCAACGGTTATCCTTCCGTCGCGAATCAGTTCCAGGATACCCAGGAACGTTGCGACCGTCTCGCTCTTTCCCGACGTGTTCCTGAAAAAGTCGCTGATGTGCCTGCCGTTCTTCCGGCGCAGAGCCCCGAGAATGCTTACGACTCTGCTGCTGACCGAGACCACAGGCGCAGTGACTATCGGCTCGAATCTGCTGAGGTCAGTGTCCCTCGCCGCCTTCCCCTGCACGTTCAGGTACGCGCCGAGAAGGTCCGCAGGATCGTGTTTGCGTGAATACTCCGTGCTCAGCTTTATCTTCATGGGCTGCCGCACGAAGAAATTGACTCCTTCGGATATGTCGCGCAGTTTGACCGCGGCCTCCTTGCACAGAGAATACTCTATCAGTCTGCCGGTGAGTTCTCTGGTGAGTTCCTCCTTCTCCTCTTCTCTGGGAAGAAGAGCGATGGATTTCATGTAGACGAGCCTGGCAGCCATCTCGATGAACTCACTTGCAGACTCAAGTTCTTCCGGACCCACGCTCCCGATGAAGTCGAGGTACTGGTCGATGAGTTCGTAGATGTGTATATCCAGCAAACTCATCTTATGTACCGACAGCAGATGGAGCAGCAGATCCAGAGGCCCTTCGAAATCCTGGATGTGATAAGTAAGTTCCTGCACGGCAGATGATCCCGTTCATGTGATCCGGACCGAGTCCCGGTCCGTCAAAACAATTATATTTAAAGGTAGTTTCAATTACAACTTGACAGTCTTCCCGCAAACCCGGGAAAAGCTTGCTGATAAAGAAAAAACCCGCAATCATGACAATCACGGGTGAAGATTTCTTTTTTCTTGCGCTTAACGCACTTTTACAAACAGTGTCCTCAGATAGCTCTGGTAACTTTCCCGGAGCGGAGGCAACGGGTGCAGGCGTAGACGTGGGTCGGTTTTCCGTCGACTATCGCCTT
>CACYBC010000096.1 GCA_902772615.1 uncultured Ruminococcus sp. | reverse complement strand
TCGCCCTGGAAATACTTCCTTCTTTTGCTGTAGCTTATCTTGTTGCTGGCGTCCTCCCAGACCTCTCCGATGAGCAGTCCCTTCGGATCGTTGCGGCGCACTGCCTGCCTCACCTTAACTATGAACTCGTCGGGCAGCTCGTCTGCCACATCCAGCCTGAAACCGGATGCACCGGCCTTCATCCAGTGATCGATGACTCCGTCCGGTCCGGTGATGAACTCGGTATAGGAAGGATACATTTCATTGACTTCCGGTAGAGTCGCGATGCCCCACCAGGAATCGAAGCTGTCCGGCCAGTGGCGGAAGGTGTACCAGCTGTAGTACGGGCTGTCCTTGCTCTGGTATGCTCCCACGGAACTGTACCTGCCGTATCTGTTGAAATATATGCTGTCGTCTCCCGTATGGCTGAATACGCCGTCCAGGATGATCCTGATGCCTTTTCTCGCGGCTCTGGCGCACAGATACCTGAAGTCTTCCTCGGTGCCCAGCTGCGGGTCTATCATGTGGTAGTTGCCGGTGTCGTACCTGTGATTGGAGTTGGACACGAAGATCGGATTCAGGTAGATCAGATCCACTCCGAGCTCAGCCAGATAATCGAGCTTTCCGGCGATCCCGCGGAGGTTTCCTCCGTAAAAATCGTTGTTGAGGATCTTCCCGTGCGGGTCGGGGCGCCATTCGGGCGTGTCGGCAAGATCGGTATGGTAGACTCTGCCCGGCAGTCTCGGGACATCTCCCGAGATGGCGAATCTGTCCGGGAATATCTGGTACGCTATGCCGCCGCTGTATCCGTATGCGGGCACGTAGGAGCTGCTCATTACGAGCTGCTGCGCCCATATCTGGTCGTGCGAGAAGCAGATCCGGCCGTCTTCCGTATAGTTGATATAGCCGGAGCCCCGCGCCAGAACGCTGTAAAAGTAAAGTCCTTTACGATCAAACGAGATCTCACAGCAGTACCCGTCTGCGTCCTTTTCCAGGGTTTTCTCAAAACTCACGGACCAGTCGTCCGACCTGACGATGAGAGTAAGCGGACCGCAGTCCGGCGCATGAAAACAGAAACGCACGGTCTCGTTTTCCTTGACCGCGCCGTATGGAGCTTTATAGTTTTTGGAGTACTTTTCCAGAAGTACCATCTATTCGTCTCTTTCCGTCTATTTACTGCTTTCGGGACCGCGCTGTATGCCGTCAAAGGTACCGCCCGCCGTCCTTCACATGATATAATATATTAACTCTTGTGCAAAATGATAGTTTTTTTGAAAAAAGTGCATTTATTGTTATATAATAATTCAGTTAGGTAACAATAAGTGCTTTTAAAATATCTTTTTATGTTTTGAGGTGATCTAATGGCCAACAAGATATCTCTCAATATCGCAGGATTCAACCTTATCATCAACACCCAGGAAGACGAAGCCCAGGTCAGAAAGCTCAACGATACGCTCAACGAAGACCTCAGGCAGATCCTCACACAGAATCCTTCAGCGTCCATAACCAACGCTGCCCTCCTGTGCGCGCTCGATTATCTGGACAGATATGACAAGGCCACGCACAGCGCCAACAACATGCGCGACCAGATCAAGGACTACATGTCCGACGCTTCCAACGCGAAGCTTCAGTTCGATGATCAGGTCAGGAAGAACGGCGAACTGGCGGCTGAAATCGAGAATCTCAGAGCCAGGATCACCAGGCTTGCTTCCGAAGGCGAAGCAGGAAATGCCGTGGAGCAGTCCCTGAGGGCAGATCTCGATTCCGCCCGCAACGAACTTCTCAGCATGCGCGCTCAGTTCAATGAGCAGGTGCAGAGGAACTCCACCATCCTCAACGACTTCGGCATCCTCAACGGCGCCCTGCGCAACAAGGACACTGAGATAGCCAACCTCAACGGCATCCTTGGTAACAAGGACGCAGAGATCGCCAATCTCAACGGCAGGCTTGAGGAACTGGTATCACGCTTCGGCGATGCCAGCAAGAAGATAAGCGAACTGCAGGCCGAACTCGATTCCGCCAACGCGGCACGCGACAAACTGAACGGCTACCTCTCCGAAGTCACCGGCAAGGCCGAGTCTCTCGAGCAGAGAGTACGTGAGCTTGAGGAATCCGCCAGTACGATAAACGTTCCCGAGGAGCCCGCATACGAGGAGCCCTTCGTTCCCGAGGTCCAGGATTTCGCTCCCATAGCCGACGAGCCGGAAGCGCCACAGTACGACGCATACAGCTTCGGTGATGAGCAGCCTGCTCCCTCCTTCTCCTTCGCGGCAGCTGATGAGGCCGAGGAACTGACCGAGGATCTGGAAGAGGATTATGTCCCCTTCGACGAACCCGTTACTGAGAGCCTCCCCATAGAGGAAGAGCCCGAGGAACAGCCTGAAGAGGAAGCGAAAGAAGAACACAAGGACAACAGAGTATTCGATTACGCGGAAGGCGAAGTCAAGGAAGATGACGGAGAGCTCGGCGTGGACGACAACTTCAAGACCTTCGGACAGATGATCGCGGAAGAGCGCAGGCAGCCCGGCAACTCCTATGAGGATGCCAACAGCGGCAAGCTTGATGACGACGCGCTTCCCAATCTCTCCTGGATCAACGACATAGACTGATGGAAAAACTTCTTATCAAGATCCTTGACGAAAGGGCCGTGCTGCCGCAGAAAGCCACAGGCAGCTCCGCCTGCTTCGACCTCAGAGTCATCCTCGATGAACCTTACATACTGCAGCCGCGCGAATTCCATTCGTTCCATACCGGCCTCGCGATAGAGATGCCGGATCCGAACTGCGTAGCCATGATCTATTCCAGAAGCGGCATGGGGGCCAAATACGGCATATCCCTCACCAATTCCGTCGGAGTCATCGATTACGACTACCGCGGTGAGCTCATCGTCAGCATGATAAACAATTCCGACGTCCCGTTCACTATCGAACCCGGTGACAGGATCGCTCAGCTGATGATCATAAGGAACGTGCCACTTGAGGCGGAGATCTGCGAAGAGCTTTCCAGTACCGAGAGAGGCGCCGGCGGATTCGGTTCCACCGGAAAGAACTGATCACATGAGATATATACTTGCATCGGCAAGTCCAAGACGCAGGGAGCTTTTCTCCCTGATATGCCCCGATTTCGAAGTCATAGTCTCCGCAGCCGACGAGTCGTCGGTGAGAGCTGACTCCCCTTCCGATCTGTGCATGAAGCTGGCTTCGCTGAAGTGTCATGCCGTGGCGGAGGATCATCCGGACAGCACAGTCATCGGTGCGGATACCATCGTCTGC
>CACYBC010000095.1 GCA_902772615.1 uncultured Ruminococcus sp. | reverse complement strand
CTGGTCGGCGAGATCAAGGAGCTCCAGTACGTCAAGAAGGTCGTCTGCGATACAGCTGACGCGATCATCGAGAAGATGGGCAAGCCCCTCCACTACAAGGTCGGCTCCATGATCGAGATCCCGCGCGCAGCTCTCACAGCTGACGATATCGCCAAGGAAGCAGAGTTCTTCTCCTTCGGCACAAACGACCTCACCCAGTACACGTTCGGCTTCTCCCGTGACGATGCGGGCAAGTTCCTGAACGATTACTACGGCAAGAACATCTATGAGCTCGATCCGTTCGCCCACCTCGATCAGGTCGGCGTAGGCCGTCTCATGAAGACTGCTGTTGAACTCGGCAAGCAGACCCGTCCCGACATCAAACTCGGAATCTGCGGCGAGCACGGCGGAGACCCGTCATCCATCGAGTTCTGCCACAACATCGGCCTCACTTATGTTTCCTGCTCACCCTTCCGTGTACCGATCGCCCGCCTCGCTGCAGCGCAGGCTGAGATCAAGAACCCCAGAAGGCAGTAATCATCTACTGAAATGATCAAAAGGTGCAGAGCTAATTGCTCTGCACCTTTTTCTGTTCTCTGTCATACTATACCGGATTGAATCTTGTCCTGACGCGGGATAATATAGAATTAACAAAGGAAAAACTACAGGAGGTAAGACTCAATGTTACGCACAACAAAGACCGAGACCGGTCTTGTCAAAGGTGTAGTGGGAACCGACGCGCGCATCACCGTCTATAAAGGTATCCCCTTCGCCGCAAGCACAGCCGGAAAGAACCGCTGGCGTCCCCCTCAGCCCGCAGAGCCCTGGGAAGGTGTCAGAGACTGTTCCGAGTTCGGACCCATCCCGATGCAGCGCAAACCCGGCGCAAATCCGGATGGATTCTACTCCAAGGAATGGCACGTGGATCCCGAAGTTCCCATGGGAGAGGACTGTCTGAGGATCAACATCTGGACTCCCGCCAAGACAGTTGATGACAAGCTCCCCGTAATGGTGTGGATATTCGGCGGCGGACTCCAGGAGGGATATCCCCACGAGATGGAGTTTGACGGCGAGCGCATCGCTTCCCGCGGCGTGATCCTCTGCTCCATCGGCTACAGGGTAAACGTATTCGGACTTCTTGCTCATCCGGAAGTCACTGCAGAAAACCCTGACCGTCCCGCCAACTTCTGGTTCCAGGACCAGAGCGCAGGAATAGCTTGGGTAAAGCGCAACATCGCCAACTTCGGCGGAGATCCGGAAAACATCACCGTTTTCGGCCAGTCCGCAGGCGGCAGCAGCACTCTCGCTCACATGCTCATGCCTATGGATAAGGGCATGTTCCAGAAGGGTATCGTGGAATCCATCGGCGCCATGGGATTCACATATCCCGTACGCCCGAATCCCAGAGTGACCCTCACTCTCGCGGATCAGGAAAAACTCGGTGAAGCATTCTTCAAGGAACTCGGAGTCAGCAGTCTTGAAGAAGCCAGAGCTCTTGACGGCAAGGTCATATCCGAGAAGTTCAATGAACTTTTCTGGAGATGGGGATACTGCGTTGACGGCAAGGTCATCACAAAGCCCTATGATCAGGCAATAAAGGACGGCGACATCCACGTCGATACCTTCATGGTCGGCAACACCAAGGACGAGTTCCTCGTTGAACCCGACGGTGACGCAAGGACCCAGAAGATGTTCGCGTTCAACCAGGCCGGTGCAGAAACTGAGACAGTTGAGATCGACGAGACCACCAAGGTCGACAACTGGATCGACGCTTCCTTCGGCGAATACGCGGAAGAATACAGGAAACTGGTCAAGGCCATGCCCGGCGATTATTACAGAAATGCTTCTGTCAGCCAGATGTGGCTCGGGAACGAGATCTTCGACGAAGTCGCTGCAGAACAGGGCAGAAAGTTCTACACTTACGTGTTCGGTCCCACGATCCCCGGCGATGATGCAGGCGCGTTCCACAGTTCAGACCTCTGGTTTGAATTTGAAACGCTGATGAAGTGCTGGAGACCTTTCGACGGTCACCACTTTGATCTCGCCCGCAGGATGTGCAACTACTGGACCAACTTTGCCAAGAACGGCGATCCCAACGGGAACGACAAGGATGGCACTCCGATGCCCGTATGGACTCCTTATACCAAGGAGAATCCGAGCTCTATCCAGTTCTTTGATGAGATCTCCATGGGCAACGGCGTGAGCGAACGCGACCGCTTCCTCATTGACATCAACAGGAAATGATGTTCCTCTGAACAAAAGCAAACGGCTGACGCCTTTTCAGGTGTCAGCCGTTTTTTCTTTCCGTTACCTTGATGGATCACCTGTCGAATACTACACTGCCCGCTTCTGTCGGATGATCGTATATAAGCACATCCTTCCCTTCCGCTTTGAAACGGAGCAGTCTGATGGTCAGCATTATATCTCCTCCCGCACCTAATATCATGGCCGTTCCGAGAAGAAATACGTTGAGATCAGCTGAGAACAGTCCGAAGATGTACGGCACGATACCAACTATGACAAGAGGCGCGAGAGCTCCGATCATATAGTGCCGTCTGGAAAGAGGCGTCGAACAGGTGCAGTACGGAGCCAGCTGCTGCAGAATGATCCCGAAGTCGATATCTTTCCATCCATTCTCACAGAACAGGCTCCACCCTGCTCCGTGAATAAGCTCGTGAATAACTGTCAGTACGATAAGCGCGATGAACAAAAGGACAGACTTTCCTAATCCGAAAGAGAAGTCTACTTCTCCGTTAAGATGGAAAAACAGCACTGTGCTCAGGATGAAAAACGGTATTGCGATCAATGTCAGAATAATGTTGGCCTTCTTCAGGTCTATCGTCAGTTCCGTCTTCCTGTATCCCTGCTCCTCGAGTCTTGCAGTTGTCTCTTCAAAAAGACGCAGCCTTCTCTCTTCCGCAGGTGTAAGTTTTCTTTCCTGTTCCTTTTTTGCCATCCCGTTCTCTCCTCAGACAGATTTCAGTCCTTCTTCGGCGGTTGCCAGAAGATCTATAAGCAGTTCCTTATAATCCAGTATAAGATCGTACAGACCGTCTTCGGAAAGTACTCCTCTCTTCAGATCGGCAGGCAGCTTTCCTTTTTCATCCGCCTCATAATCGCTCATCCACTGAGCGGATCCATAATAGTCGATCAGCTTCGAAAAACTTTTCTGACCGTCTCTGAATCCCTCCAGTGCTGACCTTAGTTCCGCGCTGCTGTTCTGCATCTCCCCCATGATCTTTTCCATGGCAGAGATCCTGTCGATCCTTTTCAACTGAGTTGTCTCCTTTACATGTCATGATAAAGTGAGGATAGCACCAGCCTATCTTCCGGTCAATCTCTGATTTTTTCCTTCAGAAAACACATGCTGTATTATTGCCCGGTATTAGGTGCTATAATTGGATGCAGCAGAATGAAATCATATCTTCGGAGGATATTTTTAATGGCAGATCTTGAAAACAAAATCAAAGAAACGGCAAGTCAGGCTGCTGATGCCGCCAAAAGTGCTGTGGAAGGCGTAAAAGAGGAGGCAAAAGCTTTCGCCTCTGACACAAAAGGATATTCCGCTGAAGCAGTCGATACAGTAAAAGCAGAAGGCAAGGAAGTCGTGGAAGAATTCAAGGCTGCCTTCAAAGGCGAGAAGCTTGAATCCGCATCGGAGGAAGGCGGAGCCGGTTACAGGGCCAAGGGCGGCAAGCCTACCGCTCTTGAGATCGCATCTCTGGTCCTTGCGGTATTCGGCGTCTATCTTGGAAAGATCCTCGGCATAGTCCTCGGCGTAGTTGCCACTGTCCTGGGAGCAAAAGCCCGCAGGGACAACCAGACGACCCTTGCCACCTGCGGTTTCGTGCTTGGTGCCGTGGCAGTGGTAGTCAGCGTTCTCGGGATCCTTTTCTGATATCACCGTTATAGAAACAGACGGCTTGTCGCCGTCTGTTTTTTCTTTTCTGTATGTGTTCTGGAGGCTTATACTTCCTTGTTATGCCGCGCTTCATTATAGTATATTATTCATAATTTATGTGTTTTCCCGTCAGCGCAGGCTGGAAAGAGGTCATCATGGCAAAGGATGTATTCATCAGTTATTCCCATATTGATGCCGAAACTGCGGATTCCGTATGCGAGAAGCTTGAGCAGAGCGGCATCGAATGCTGGATCGCCCCGAGAAATATCGGTCCCGGAGACGAGTGGGCATCCGCCATCATGGATGCTCTCAACGCCTGCAAGATAGTCCTGCTGATCTTCAGCGAAGCTTCCAATGCTTCTGTTCAGGTGCTGCGCGAGATCGACAAAGCCGTCTCCCTCAAGAAGATCATCATTCCGTACAGGATCTCTGATCTTAAGCCTACAGACGCCATGGATTACTATCTGTCCACTGTCAGTTTCCAGGACGCTTTCGGAAGGTATGCAAAAAAGGCTCCGGACGCCCTGCTCAAAAGAGTGAAGCGGGCTCTCGCCGGCAAGAACAAGTTCTCCATCAGGAGAGCAAGACTTCTGAGATCTGCACGGAATGTTAAGCACGGGGCTCTCCGTCTCATCGCTTCAATAATACTCTTCCTGATCGCACTGCTTTTTTTCTTCACGTTCGCAGTATCTTGGTCATTCCGCAATGATACCTTCTGGGATCTTCTGGGCTTTACGATCACAACTGCTGTGATCGCCTTCACCCTGTTTCCGAGGAAAACAGATCCGGGAAAAAGATGGTTCCTGAGACCGTGGTTCATATGTGTCGCACTGTGCACCGTTTCCCTGACACTCATGTTCATTATGTCATCCCGATACAAGAAGCTCGCACCCAAGGAGATAACTGTCTCTGGCGGGACGCAGCAGGAAAGCATGAACGCCACAAACTGGTCCATCGCCGCCGAAACGGCTGACGGTATGGTGTATTATGCGGACATGGATGAAAAAAATAATCCCGTGCTGCGCGTCGCAACTCTCGAGGAATTTTATGCCGGGGAGAACGGGCGCGTGCTGCTCAAGAACGTCTGGGCAGATAATCTTGTCCCGCTGGAGAACGGAAAACTCATCTACCGTGATTACTCTTCCGACAACTTCAGCATGCATCTCCTCAACCCGGACAACGGCTACGATCTGACTCTCAAGAAAAAGACCACCTCCTGCTATTACAGAGACAGATACGGCATACTCTACGGAGAAGAAGGATCGATATCCCACGGCATCGGCATAATCACTTTTGATGGGGACTACGACGGGAACTATATCGATGTTATCCTTTACTACCCTTTCTATTATCAGGGACACATCTATTATCTGGACAATGAGAACAATCTCCGCCGTTATCCCGACGGATCCCTCATCTCATATGATGTCAATGATTATTTCATAATAAATGATGACACTATCTATTTCGCCAGCGTCAGCGGCGATCTGTTCAAGGCCCCTCTTGATGATATCTCCAATGTCGAGAAACTGTCGGACGGCAGGCCGTCGGGCATAGTGGTCTACAAAGACTGGCTATACTACCTGGACACTGAAGACAACTACTTCCTCTACAGAGTTCCCATTGCCGGAGGAGAAGCTGAACTGGTGGAAGCCCGTTCATATAATGCCATCAATCTGGTCGGTGACTGTCTCTATTTCTCCTGTCGCAGCGGGGGATATGCGAGGCTGCTGCTGACTGATGAAGCCGCCTGAAAACTCTTTGCGGAGAACTGAAATGGCCAGCGAAGTATATATCAGCTATGCGGACGCCGATGAGGCTGCTGCTTCCGCGATGCGCTCCTTCCTTGAGGATAACGGGATAAACTGTATCCCTACTCCTGAGGGAGGTCTTCCTGCGTCAGAAGATGTGATAGCTTCCTGCAGCGTCTTTGTGGTGATATACGGAGAAACATCTGACAGCTCCGACCGCATCCTGTATGAGATCAGGGAAGCTATATCCCAAAGAAAGACAGTGATCCCGTTCATGACGATTCCGGACAGACCTTCCGGGGTAATGGACTACTATCTGTCCACACTGCACTGGCTGTATGCTTACGGAGTTCCTCAGGAGGCAGCCTTCTCCCAGCTTCTTGGCAGGATAAAAGCGGTCCTCGGGATCCCGGCACAGCAAATGATCTCAGCCTCGGAAGATGTATCTGCACCGTATAATATAGCGCAATCTGATATATTCGTCGTACCGGAAGGGTCCATCTCCCCGGACCCTGACAGATCTTCCGAAACTGAAGTTCCGGCCTCCGGGCATGAAAGAGATGCCAAGCCGAAGAAGAAAGGCATAGTTAAGAAGATCCTCCGTATCATATGGTGCAGTGCAGTCGCCTTGCTGCTGTTTGCCATAGCTTTCTCACTGATCCCCGAGACTTTTATGCGGCAGTCTCTGCGCAACGGCGATACCATAGAACTGCTGAATATCTTCATCGTACTCATTATCGTCGGAGCCTATCATGTAATACGGGTGTTTGGAATAAAGCTGACCAAACATCCCGGCCTTCTGTGCTTCGCCGTCATATCCGTTATAGGGACTATCGGCGGCAGGCTGAAAACTCATTATGGATCCTTACAGCCTAAAGTTGCGTTTCCTTACGATACTGACCCGGTAATATGCATGAACGCAGCGAACGAATCCTTTGCTGCTGTATCCCCTGATGGTTACGTTTATTACTGCGACTCACCGGACGGGAAGTCGTCTGTCTATCGCAGTCCTGTAGATGATTTCCTGAACGGAGCACCAGGTGAGATAGTTTTGAAAAACACTTCAGCAGACAACCTCGGATTCCTTCCCGACGGCAGGCTGCTCTACCGTGAAATCTCAAGCGGCCGCAACCGCATGATGACCCTTGATCCGGATACCGGCAAGAAGAAGAAACTGAAATCCAAAGACACATCTCATTATGTTATCACGGATGAAGCCATCTTTTATCAGGAATGCGGCAAGCGCCACAGAGGCATTGGCGTCATTTTACCCAGCAGGAAATATGACGGCAGAGCAGTCACCTCCGGTCTCATCTCTTCCCCATTCCAGTACGGGAACTCGCTGTACTATGTTGTGAACAGCAGTTTCGTTACCAGAACGCCCGGCGGAGGAGCAGCTATGCGTCGCGACATTCACGGACGTTTCATCGTACATAACGGTCTGTTCTACTTCGCCGGAGAAGATGGCGGCCTTTTCTCCGGACCTTTGGAAGACTCTGCCCAGGCCGAAAAACTGGCCGAGAACTCTCCCGCTGATATGATCGTATACGAAGGAACGCTCTATTACCTCGATGCTGATGACGGAACGCTGTGGAGCATCTCTCTTGACGGAGGCAGATCTTCCAGGATAAATGATTCATCATATGCCTCTATGTGCCTCATCGGGAACTGCCTATGTCTGCAGGACACCTACGGCCGTATAACACGCATGCTTCTCGAAAACACTGTGTGATCGGTTTGTCCTCAAATGTTTTCATTCATATTACAGCCAATGCCCGCCTTCTAAACGAAGACGGGCATTTCTAATCCATTATTATCTACATTTCTTCTCTGAATAGAAACAGGATCTCTTTTACGATCATGAATAACACTACAGCAGCAAATGATACTACAGGCAATGCAGTGAACCGCATTGCCGGCGTGAAATCCGGCTGACTGCGCTTCTTCCCCATGCGAACCCATTTGTCCCGCGTAGTATCGGTCATTCCGCTGCATGACACTTTCTCAGAAGTTCTTTATGATCCTCTCTTCAGCTCATCTTCACTCGGAAGACTCCGGCATCATCCTCTTCAGGTATCTCACAAAAGGACACATCTATTTTTCCGTAGCGCGTGTCAAGTATCCCGGACACCAGAAGATCCAGCGCTTCTTTCTGCCCTTGCGCCTCCATGAGCACCGTCCCGTCAGGAAGATTCTGTATCCATCCGGCGATTCTCAGTCTCGAGGCCACCGATAACGCGCGGTATCTGAGGCCAACATGCTGTACTGTTCCCCGGAAAACGTATCTTCTTCTCATTCTTCTCCCCTCCGGATAACATGATACCACCCCATGCTGTTCCCCGCATCTTCACGGCAGAAAAAATTTTTCAAAATAATTAGCACTCTCCTATTGACAGTGCTAATTATTAGGTGTATAACGTAGCCAGAACAAAGGAACAGAGAAGATCCGAAGGCAAGACTTTGAGTCCGAACCCTCCGCCCCAATGCTCAGAAAAAACTAATATCCCGTTATGAGTATAAGGAGGAAAAAACAATGTTATATCCTAGTCTTTTGAATGAAAATCTTTTTGATGACCTTATGAACTTCGAGTTCCCGTCCTTCCGCGAATTCGACAACGCAGACCGCAAGCTTTACGGCAAACACGCATCCCGCGTAATGAGTACCGATGTTCACGAACAAGATGACCATTACGATGTCGATATAGATCTGCCGGGCTTCAAGAAAGACGAGATCAAGCTTGAACTTGAAAACGGCTACCTCACCGTCTCCGCATCCAAGGCAGTAGATGAGGATCACAAGAATCTGCGCGGCAAACTGATCCGCCAGGAGAGATACGCAGGAAGCATGCAGAGAAGTTTCTATGTGGGTGAAAACATCACCGAAGAGGATATCGGTGCCAAATTCGAGGACGGCGTGCTGATGCTTACAGTCCCGAAGAAGGATGCCCCGAAGCTTCCTGAGAAGAAGACCATAAGGATCGACTGATCTTTATTTGATCCTCTACCTCCATCGCAGCCGATAGGCTCGCGATACATCTGACTCAATGATCAATGCCCGGAACCGTTTGATGACGGTTCCGGGCATTTTGTTATGCATCTCCATTTTGATGCGGGATGTGATAGAATTGTCTTTGAAGAAAACTTGTAAGGAAGAATCTCATGAAAAGAACCCTGCTGTACTGCTTGCTGCTGTTTATTCCGGTCGCTATACTGACCTGCTTCGTAATGGTCGGCGTGGATCCGTTCACCGGTTTCTATGACGGTTCCCCGTTCCTTCTGTTCCTGGAATTTGCAGCCGTTTTAGCTGCAGTTTCTATCGGCATCTCACTGTCGTCCCGCGCAGCAAGACACGGCGTGCCTTTCTCTGAACCGGTCCACGGCAAATTGTGGAAATCAGTCAACATCGTCCTGGCGCTGCTCGTTCTTGCAAACGTGATCCTGAAGTTCATCTACTCGAAGCCTACCGACGCTCACATGCTTACCCTGTGGATCATCTCCGTAGT
>CACYBC010000094.1 GCA_902772615.1 uncultured Ruminococcus sp. | reverse complement strand
TGTGACGCTTTTCTTCTTCCTTTCCATTCTGGAAGACACAGGATACATGGCCAGGATCGCGTTCGTAATGGACAGTCTTCTCAGGAAAATAGGACTGTCCGGCAGAAGCTTCGTCCCGATGCTCATGGGTTTCGGCTGCTCGGTGCCTGCGATCATGGCTACCAGAACGCTGTCATCAGACCGTGACAGAAAGATGACGATACTTCTGACGCCTTATATGAGCTGTTCAGCCAAGATACCGATCTATGCCGTTTTTTCCGCTGCATTCTTCCCCAGGCATGCTGCTCTTGTGATGATTGCGCTGTATGTCACAGGTATCGCGGTGGGAATACTGGCGGCCCTGCTGTTCAAGAGCACACTGTTCAGGGGAAAGCCTGTGCCGTTCGTCATGGAGCTTCCCAACTACCGGCTCCCGTCTGCCAGAACAGTCGGACTGCTGCTGTGGGAAAAGGCCAAGGACTTCCTTGAAAGGGCGTTCACCATAATATTCCTTGGATCCATGGCGATCTGGTTCCTGCAGACCTTTGACTCAAGGTTCAATGTCGTGAAAGATTCCGCTGACAGCATGCTTGCGCTGATAGGGCGTTACATAGCTCCTATATTCGGGCCGCTGGGATTCAACGACTGGAGAGTCGCAACATCACTCATATCCGGATTTACTGCGAAGGAGTCCGTCATCAGTACGCTGGCGGTGCTGCTGGGAACGAGCATAGATAATCTGGGAACTGTTCTCGGGCAGCTGTTCACGCCGATGACGGCAGTCAGTTTCCTGGTCTTTACTCTGCTGTACACGCCGTGCGTAGCCGCGGTGGCTGCGGTCAGAAGAGAACTGGACTCCGGACTGAAGACGCTCACCGTCGTGATCTCACAGTGTGTGATCGCATGGATCGTCGCGCTGGCAGTGTATACGGTAGGAGGTCTGATCTTTTGAGCTTTGGGGATATCCTGATCATCATTCTGATCACCGCTGCAGCCGCAGCCGCTCTTGTGCGTATAAGAAAGGGTGGAGTATCGTGCGGTCCTTGTGAAAACTGCCCCGGGAGTATATACTGCAGTAAGAAAAAGAGTTGAACACAGTTGAAGATAAATGAGAGCCGGACAGCCTTTTTCTGTTCCGGCTTTTTTGGAGGTTCTCAATTGAAGAATGATGCCGATATCCTGATCATAGGTGCGGGGGCGTCCGGAATGGCAGCTGCGCTGGAGGCTGGGAGAGTGCGTCCGGGAAGCAGGATCGTCCTGCTGGAACGCGCCGACAGGCCCGGGAAGAAACTTCTGACGACCGGCAACGGGAGATGCAATCTCTCAAACAGGGAGACAGGTCTCTCATGCTACAATCCCGGAGCGGAGCGCTTCTCATCTGTACTGGAGAGGTACGGGGACGACAGGGGATTCTTCAGAAGCCTCGGACTGCTGACGAAGGAGGACCGGGAAGGGCGCATCTACCCTTTGAGCGGACAGGCATCTGCCGTTCTCGATACCCTGAGGTTTGCGGTATCTGACTCGGGAGCAGAAGTCATCTGCTCCGCAGAGGTGACGCAGATAGAAAAGGAAGACAGCAGATTCACCGTGTACGTTTCAGACGGCAGGAAGTTCACGGCTGACAAAGTGATAATCGCCGCAGGCTCCCCTGCCGGGGCTCACGGTTTCGGCAATGAAAGGATGATAACTTCTCTCACCGGAAACGGTGTGCCGTTCAGACCATTCTCTCCCGCGCTGGTGTATCTCACGGTCAGGGATCTGCCTGCTCAGCTCAAAGGAGTACGGGCACAGGCGGAAGTGTCACTCGTATGCGAAGACGGAAGATCTTTCACGGAGACAGGTGAGGTGCAGTTTGCCGACGGATATGTCTCCGGCATATGTGTAATGGATCTCTCCAGAAAACTTGATGAGGGCAGCAGGGCGGAACTAGTCATGGACTTCTGCCCCGGTATCAGCAGGGAAGATATCAGGGACAGCATCGAAACAGCGATGAAAACAAGAGGCGAATCGCCCGCGTCGGCCGTTCTGGCGGGACTGGTGCCAAAAGCAGTCGGGGAAACGATACTCAGAAGCGCCTGCAGCGATATCTTCAGAAGAAAAACTGCCTCGCTGACAGCCGGCGAGATCGGAGCAGTGACAGACCTCATCAAGAATTACAGGTTCGAAGTGAGCGGAAAAGGTCCCTTCCGCAGCGCGCAGATCTGCACCGGAGGCGCCGGGGACGCGGACGGGAGCACCCTGGGATCGCAAGCCTGCAGAGGATTATATTTCTGCGGGGAGTTTGTGGATGTGGACGGCCGTTGCGGTGGATATAACCTGCACTGGGCGTGGGCATCCGGCAGAGCTGCCGGAGCCGCGGCGGCTGCGGCGCTGAAAGAACCATGATTGTGTACGATCTGTTAATTGTCGGAGAAAAGTATTGACTGCTGCACTTCAGCGTGGTAGCATGATGACGCAAAAGGGAGTAGCTTAACGCAAGGAAGCGTATTTGGCCACCGTCATCCCGACAGTTGTCCGACCCAAATGAGAAAGCAAGACTTTTGCCGTAAGAGCGGCAGAAGTCTTTTTTGTTCTGCCGCAGAAAGATGAACGGAGGTAAGAACAATGATGAGAAACGATATGCATTTCCGCGGCGGATATCCCGGCCGTGGCTTCGGACCTGTACCGCACAGAGGAGGTTTCGGACCTGCCCGTCATCACATGGGACCTGGATTCGGTTCCGGATTCAGAAGGATGCATCATCCGCGTCCTTTCCGTTCCGTGTGGCTCGGCCCCGGTTTCTACAGACGTCCCCGTTTCTACGGCGGCCCCGGCTGTCTCGGCTGCTTCGTACCGTTCCTGATGCTTCTCTTGCTTGCATCTGCATTCGGATTTGTGCTCTGACAGACTGAAACTGCCGCAAAACGACAACAGCCCGTACCGGTCACGGTGCGGGCTGTATATTTCAGTATCTTCAGTTCTTTTTCAGCAGTCTGGCGGAATTGATGACCGACAGTATCATGACGCCTACATCTGCGAATATAGCCGACCACATGCCGGCTTTTCCGGCTGCGCCGAGGATCAGACAGAGGGCTTTGACTGCCAGCGCGAAAATGATGTTCTCTTTTACCACCCTCATGCACCTGCGGGAAAGACGGATGGCCTTGCAGATCTTGCCGAGATCATCATCCATCAGCACCACATCGGAAGCCTCGATGGCAGCGTCGCTTCCCATGGCGCCCATGGCTATGCCAACGTCGGCCCGCATAAGAACAGGAGCATCGTTTATGCCGTCCCCCACGAAGGCGACCGTCCCTTTTCCGGAACGTTTCGCAATTAAGGATTCGACTTCAGCGACCTTGTCTTCCGGAAGAAGTTCGGCGCGGTAATCCGTAATGCCGAGCCTTTGCGCCACTTCGGATGCGCTGTTCCTGTTGTCTCCTGTGAGCATGACGCAGCTGATCCCGGAAGAGACCATGGAACTTACGGCAGCAGGAGCGGAAGGTTTGACGGTGTCGGAAATTATGATGCTGCCGAGGAATTTCCCGCTTCTGGCGACATAGACTACGGTTCCGGGATGTTCGCTTTTCATGAAGGTTATTCCCTCGGATGACATCAGCTTTGCATTTCCGGCGAGAAGAATGTCTCCGCAGCAGGATATCTTGACTCCGTGTCCTGCTATATCCGATGCTTCATGAAGATCGGAAGGGATCTCAAGATCTCCGGCATATTCTCTTATGGCTGCAGCGATGGGATGAGTGGAATATGTTTCGGCGAGAGCCGCAGTCCTGATCAGGTCATCTTTGGAGATGCCATCGGCAGGATCGAGTGATGATACAGAGAAACTGCCTTCCGTAAGCGTCCCTGTCTTATCCATCACAACAGTAT
>CACYBC010000093.1 GCA_902772615.1 uncultured Ruminococcus sp. | reverse complement strand
TCCACCGGAGCTATCTGCTTTAGCCCGCCGAACCTGCTGCCCATACCCGCAGCCATGATGACAAGGACAGGTTTTTTCATGTTCTCCTCCTCAACTGAGAGTTCTTTTATATCTACCCGCAGTTCTCCGGAGCCGTTGTGGCCCTCCGGAGCGCTGCCGGATCTCTTTCTCTTTCCAATAAGCATGATCAGAGCGGACGCCGCCAGCACTGAAGCAGGGACCGCAGTACCTATGAGCGTCTCGGAGTCTCTGCCGCCGGACGATCTCTCCGGTTCCTCCTCCGGCGCCGGCTCCGCGGGCGGTTTCATCTGAGCCGCATCCAGAGCGGCGCATAATCCCGCAAGGATCTGTCTGTACTCGCTGACAGGGATCTCTTCCGTACCTGCCTCCCCCGTCATGGACGCTCCCTTGAGAGCTGCGTACGCCACCGCGATCTGCTTTCCGCTCTCATATGAGAGCTCAGGTTCAGACAGAAGATCAGCCGCCGCTGAGATGACTTCCTGCCCGAACCGCTCCAGTCCTTCATCAGCGATGACCGGCACGCACGCGGGAGGATATCTCATGTCCGAGAGCCTGTCATATTCCGACGCTATGCCGAGCAGTACCGCGTCCCCGCCGTAGAGTCCCACTATGCTGAGGCCGAGCGGCAGAGGTTCAGTAACGCCGGCTTCTGGATCGGTGTCAGACAGTCCCATGGGGACCATTATCTCCGGCAGGCCTATCTTCGGAGAAAAGATGCTTATGTAGTAAGCAGGGTTATTGTACCTGCCGATGGCCTTCCTTTCCACCTCGGGAACGTCGGTCTGTGACACATAGACTATGGCGGAGATCCCGTGCTCTTCAAATATCTTTCTTACAGCTTCCCTCGCTCTCGACGCACCCATCCAGGAAAGCCTTCTGATATAAGGCTCCGTGAGATATTCCGACATGTCGACCAGTTCCGCGCCGTTGGAAGTGAATACTTCCAGCGCTCCGTCCACCATGTCCTTAATGAGCGGGCTGAGTTCAGTCGGATTGCTGCGGGCCCTGCCCGAGCCGCTCACGTAGTACCCGAAGGAATTGCTCAGATATCCGATCTTCAGCCCTTCCATGCTGACATCCCCAAGGCTGTCAGCATAGCTCTTTTCAGGTTTCAGCTCATCCGCCTTCGAAGAATATCTGTCGGAGCTGTCGGATCCGGAGATGATGTCCAGCACCAGCGCGGTGTCCTCCGCGCTTCTGGCCAGGATGCCCACGGTATCCTGAAGTCCGTGGACGACTCTGAGCCCTCTTCTGCTGACAAGTCCGGCGCTGGGCCTGTACCCGTACAGATTGGCGAAGGAAGCCGGCCTTCTTATGGAGGAACCGGTATCCGAGCCTATGCCGACAGCGGCAAAGTTGCAGGTCACAGCTATTGCGGGGCCTCCTGATGAGCCCGCAGGCGTTCTGGTCAGGTCATACGGATTGTGGGCAGTGCCGCCGGACGAGGATCTCGTGGTCGTCCCCGACATCGACCCGGCGGACATGTTGCCTTTTCCGATGATCACCGCTCCTTCCGCTCTGAGCCTGGCGATCACCTCCGAATCAGAAGCTGCCTTTGAGCGTGATCCTGCGTATCCGTTGGTGGTCGGCAGTCCCTTGACGTTCAGATTATCCTTTACGATCACCGGGATCCCGAGAAGTCTTCCTTCTGCGCCTGCGGCTCTCGCCTCGTCAGCCGCTCTTGCCTCATCCAGGGCATCGGGATTCACCGTGATGAAGGAATTCAGTTTAAGAGTCTTGTCATAGGCCTCAATGCGCTCCAGATACATGGCAGTCAGTTCTTCCGACGTCAGTTTCCCCTCTTCCATAGCGCCGAGAAGTTCGGCGACAGAGGCATCGAGCATCATGTCGGAAGAGAATATCTCATCCAGTCTGCTCTCCCATCCGGAAACAGAGGACTGCGCGGAGGCGGAAAAAGACAATGCTAAGATGATGCAGACGCATACCGTGGCCGCAAATATCTTTCTTATCCTTATCCGAAGCTTGTCCATAAGGTCCTGTCTGTTATGAAAATGGTCATCACGCATCATGCAGGGTGATGACCATGTAAATACCGTTGAATCGATTGAATCTATCGGGTCCGGCCCCTATAAAGCATATGTACTTTACAGCGTTCGCAGGCCTTTGTTCAGGCCTTTTTCCTCTTCGCCGCGAACAGTATCACCGAAAGCATCACGAGAAGCGAACCGGCCGATGCGCAGATGATGAACACGGTCCGGGCAGCGTCCGTAAGGCTCGGGAAGAGCTCCGCGGCGCTGACAGGCCTGTCGTAGATGCCGCACTGCGGTCCGTTCGGGACGAGGATGCCGCTGTGCTGACGTCCCGCTGCGGTGAACTCGCCCAGAGATCCCGCGTCCAGCACTCTGTAGGACACCTTCAGGTCTCCTATCTCCCAGCTGCTGCCGGGGGACGCATAGAACCCGTTGAAGGATGTCAGTTCCGGACCGCTCATCTCCATATACGGAAGCTCAGTAAAGTCTTCCAGAGGGTAATCCCCGCTCAGGAACGAATAGCTGTCCAGCGCGAACTTTTTCGCGTATTCCGGTGAAAGTCCGAGCTGACTTCCTATGCGTATGTCTTCCGCAATGAAGACTTCGCTCTTCAGCTGCTGCGGAAACGGCGGATTCTGCAGGCCGAGGCTGCTGAGGATCTCATGCTCCGTGCTGAAGCCCTCGGTTACGTTTCCTGCCTCATCATCCATATACTGATACATTTCCACCGTTCTGATGAGGATCAGCGAATCGGTCTCTATTCCGAACATGGGGTCCGAAGCGCCTTTGCCGAAGGAGATCCTTCCGTTCGTTATCACCAGCTGTCCCTCCATAGAAGGATCCAGCGCTCCGTCCGGACTCTCGGCACAGGAGCTCAGAGTCACGGGATGTCTGTACGCGTTATATCCCCAGAGCGCCAGCGCAATGCCGGCGGTCAGAAGCAGCGCGGCAGAGATCTTTCTGAACATCTGTCGTTCCTCCGGATCAGAACTTACCGCTGTGGCCGCCGCCGTGGCTTCCCGAATGGCTGCTGAAGGAATGTCCTCCGCCCGAGGAATGGCCTCCGGACGAGCTGCTCTCGCTGTGCACTCTAGTCCTGCTGGTGGTGCTGTGGGTGAATATATCGCGGGTATCGTACATCCTGATACCGTTCTTGGCTATGTAGTCGTTGGCCTGGGTCTTGATGCCCGCGGTCTTCATCTTTCCTCTGTAGATAAGGCAAATGATGAGTGATATTATCGCGGACCCCGGCGCCAGCACGATGCATTTCTCCTGGAAGGTCATCTTGCTGGGGGTATCTTCCCCGCTGGGATAGGTAGGATCGTTCTCTCCCGAGGGATCGTAGTCCAGGGGCGTTCCCTTCTCCGCCAGATCAAGAAGGTAGTCGCAGTAGGTCAGGTAATCCTGGAATCCGCCGTACCAGTCGTTCCTCCTGAAGTCGGGCAGGAAGTACTCCTCCAGCTCATACAGGCCGTAGTCGGTGAAGGCATAGTATCCCTTGCCTACGGTGCGGTAGGTGGCGAAGTCCCTATCATCCATGCTCATGAACAGCATGATGCCGTCGCGGTTGGCAGATCCGTAGCCGAAGCCCTGCGTCTCGTACACATGCTCGCAGGCGTACCACACGTCATCCGAGGAATAAACATCGTTGTAGTCGTTGACGACATAGATGTACACGCCGAACTCATAAAGTTCCGACAGATATCTCGCCTTCTTCTCAAGCTGATCCTTCTGATCCGCCGTGAGAATACCTGCGTAGTCGTACACGCAGTCGGTGATCATGGCGTCGGGATCCCTGACGGGTTCAGGATCGTTCTCTTCCGCCGTATATCCGTAAGCCTTTCCGTTATCGCGCTCATAGATGAAAAGCCTTGCGCACTCATCAAGGAACGAGGATATGGCCGCATCGAGATCCCCGGACGCGGTGCCGGAGGCGATGGACGGATCTATCTCCGACAGCGCCGTCGCATTGAACAGCGCCGTTCCTCTGGGACCGGTCGCTCCGTATGCAGAAGTCTGTTTCGACGTGTCTATCAGCAGAAGGAGGGCGTCCCTGTCCGCGCCGTATCCGAGATCGTTGCGGCTCAGGATATCGGAGGCCGCCATGTTCATATCATCGTCGTAGTGGGTGTATTCCTCAAATCCCGGAAGCAGGATCACGTATACCCCGCACTTATACTCGAGGCTGAGCCCCATGGCTCTCTCTTCCATATCGCCCCAGGCTTCCGTTTCAAGCACATCCGAGACATCATAGACGCAGTAGTCCGACATCTCGCTCTCCGCGTTCACGGAAACGAACGGGACTGCAAGTATCACTATCGCAAGAAGAAGACAGAATGCTCTTTTCATGCCGCCATCCTCCTTACATGAAAGTCAGCACGGCGTATCCGACCGCGAAGATCGCAGCCGCGATGCCGAGGAACGTGCCGATGAACTTGCCCGCGGAAACGGGCAGGTTGCCTATCAGTTTTCCGGTCTGCCCGTTCATGGTGAACAGGTAGTTCTGGTCCTTCCACTTCGTGCTCAGCACCCATACGGGAAGGAACGCGTAGCGGACCCTGCCGTTGCTGAGGCGGAACCTGCTGGAAGCCACTGACACCCCGTCATATCCGCCTGTAGTGGCGGTCATGGCGCTCAGCGAGCTCCTCTGGGCCCTCCCGGTCGCCCTGGGAAGGCTCTGCTTGGAGTCCACATCGTATTTGTCCGCGAGGTATCCGGGCATGTATGCCGTGGAGAATGGCTTCAGCTCGCTGTAGTCGAAGGGCTCGATGGCGTCCATGTGATCGTCGGGCATCTTGGAGGAGCCGTCCACCGGTATCCTCACGAAGGAGACGCTGCCGTTGCGGATCAGCTTGTAATGGTCGGTCCTGGTGACCCTGTAGTCGCCTTCCATCCAGCTCCTGCTCCTGGTGGCGTAATAACTGACGTCGGCATCCACGTCTCCGTCATAGAGCCAGAACGGGACATAGACTCCCTTGATCTCCTCTATGTGGTTCTCGTCGGTGAACGCCCTGGGAAGGAATATCTTTCCCTTGTAGTAGTCCTTGAGGGCACGGACCGCGGCATCCTTGTCCAGCTTGAACGGGATGCAGTAATCCGGCTTGAAGCCGCCGCTGAAATTGCCGGCGACTATGGATGGGTTCCCGCAGTACGGGCAGCTGGTCGCCGCCGTGTTCTCATCGCACATTATCTGCGCGCCGCAGGACGGGCAGCTGTAGACGCGCATGTTCTCGCTCCACTCGCTGCCGGAATATTCCCACTCTGTCTTTATCTCTTCCGGATTGGTATCCAGCTGCTGTTCAAGTTCATTCAGTGCCTGAGAAGCCGCGGCGTCCTTTTCGGCATAGAAATCCTCCACCTGCTTGGGGGTGAATTCCGATCCGCAGTAATCACAGACCAGCACCTGCTTCTCGCTGGAGAACCTCAGCGGTCCCCCGCAGTTCGGGCACTGATAATTCGTTACCTGTGTCGCCATAGGTCAAACAGTTTCCTTTCGGCTGAAAAATGTGGCAGAGGTAGTTACACTCTCTGCCACGGTCCTGGTATCAGTTTCAGTTCAGTTGAGCGCACCGCCGCAGAACTCGCATGTACCGTTTGCAGTGGGTGTTGTCGTAGCGCCGCAATATGGGCATACGACCGGCTTCTTCTGGGATTCAACTGTGTCGCGGACGTCCTGCCTCACCTGAAGAAGAGCGTCCCTGATCTCGATGCACATATCTTCATAGGACTTGTATGCGGGACTCGTCCTGTGCTCCACGGTGCTGTTGTTCACCTGGAATGAGATCTCGTTGAAATAGGGATTGTTCACGTTGATGGTGATATAGAAGTCATACTCGTACTCATAGCGCTTGGGCACGTAGCTCTCCTTCTTTCCGTCGGGGAGCTCCCTCATGACTTCATCCTTGTCCTCGTCTATCCTGTAGCTGCATCCCGTTACGTCGGCGAAATCGATGACGTCGGGGTTCGCGTTCTGGATGCTGCTGGCCGAGGTGACCATGAATTTCTTCGCGTCCTCGTCGAGAAGGACCTTGAGTCTGTCGCCGATGGTCCTGGTGGTGTGGAATTCCTTCACCTTCTCCTTGTTGGCCTCGCGGTAAGCGAGCTGTTCCTTGATCTGCTCGACCGTGGAGGAGCGCCTTTCCTCGAACCAGGGAGAGAGCTTGGCGGCGCAGTCCTTGCAGAGATTGCCGTCTTCCAGCTTCCTGTTTCCGAACAGTCCTATCTTCTCACCGCAGACGCTGCAATATTTCTTGTCAAAAAGTCCCATGAAATTCCTCCATGTTCTTCTGAAACTGCCCTGCCCTCTTCGGACAGGGCAGCTTATGGACGGAGATTATCTTACGATGTCTTCCTCATTGAAGGGATCGCCGCAGTTCGGGCAGAACTTGGGCAGATTGTTGGGATCGGAGGGCACCCATCCGCAGTTGTTGCATCTGTACTGGGGAGCATCCTCGGGCTTTGCGGTCCCGCAGTTGGTGCAGAACTTGCCCTGGTTGAGGGTTCCGCAGTTGGTGCAGGTCCAGCCTGCAGGCTGTGCCGGTGCCGGAGCCGCGGGTGCGGGAGCGGCGGGCTGCTGCATGCCGTAGAGCTGAGCAGGATTGACTCCCGCAGCCTGGTTGACCATGTTGTATCCCATGAATCCGACCGCTGCGCCGCCTTCGTTCTTGGCCGCGTTCTGGATAGCATTGGAAGAAGCGCCTACCCACTGGGCTGCCGCCATGGAAGGATCCTTGAAGACAGCGTTGCGCTGCAGTTCCTTGATCATGGCTTCGTCGGCCTCGTCAGCCTTGATGCTGGACATGCCGATGTTGATGAGCTCGATTCCGCGGTACTCTACCCACTTCTTGGAGAGCTCTTCCTTGAGAGCGTCGCCGAGGACTGTGGTGTATGCGGGAAGCTGGCTGTATTCGATGCCCTGAGCGGATACCTTAGCGAATGCGGGCTGCAGTGCGCTGAGGAGCTCGCTCTTGAGCTGTCCGTCGATCCTGTCGCGGCCGAACACGCCCGTGAAGTTGTTGCATACGTTGGTGTAGAACGCGATCGGGTTGACAATCTTGTAGCTGTACTCGCCGAAGCAGCTGACGTTCACGTTCATGCGCAGGTTGATGTTGGGGTCGATCACGAGGAACGGTACCTTTGTGGGGGTGCCGTACTTGTTGCCGATGATCTCCTTGGTGTTGATGTAGTAGACTCTCTGATCCTTGGGGGTCTCACCGCCGAAGGTGAAGGACTTGCCCATGTGCTGGAAGATCTCCTTGATGTTCTCGCCGAAGCTTCCGCCTCCGAAGAAGGAGGGTTCCGTGGAGCTGTCATAGACGAACTCTCCGGGCTCCGCACAGAACTCTACGACCTTGCCCTGGTCCACGATGAGCATGCACTGGCCATCAGCAACTGCGATGACCGAGCCGCTGGAGATGATGTTATCGTCACTGTTACTGGACAGCCCGCTCTGGCGCTTCTTTCCTCTTACGGCGAGGACGTCGAAAGGCAGAGCATCACAGTAAAAGTACTCTTTCCACTGCTGTGAAAGAGTGGATGTTGCAGCACTCAATGCAGCACTAATAAGACCCATATTGATTCTCCTTTGCTGAATAAATATTGAATAAGGTCGCAGACCTTACACTCTCACTGTCAGGATTATATCATAAATAATAATCACCATTAATGCATTTGTCAGCAAAATAGGGCGTTCTAAAGGGTGAATTTTCAGTGAATATCACTCCAATCGTTACCATTCGGTAAAACCGGAGTCGTCAATCAGTATATATTGCCGCGCTCCAAAGGCGGTTTTTTCTGTTTCTGATGCTTTGACGGTTATGGTATAATTTCAGACGGTGTATTCTAAAACCACAAGGAGAAATAAAGTGTACAATCCCGAAAACGAAAAGAAACTTGAAGAGATATGCATGCATCTTTGCGGATGCACTCTCGACGAGGTAGCTCCCAAGCAGGCCTACAGGGTCCTGGCTACCGCGGTGAGAGAAGGACTTGATAGATTCAATCAGGAATTCAGGGAGAAGGTAGCCAAGGAAGGCCGCAAGCAGGCTTATTACCTCTCCATGGAGTTCCTGGTGGGCACCTCCCTTTACAACAACCTGTTCAACTGCGGGCTGCTGGAGGATGCCAGAGAGATACTGAAGAAGCACAATCTGGATCTCGACGACGTAGTTGAATGCGAGCATGACGCAGGCCTCGGAAACGGCGGTCTCGGACGTCTCGCCTCCTGCTACATGGACGCTGCTACGACACTGGACTACCCGGTCACCGGATATTCCATTCTCTATGAGTTCGGCATCTTCCGCCAGAGGATCATAGACGGCTGGCAGGTGGAGTTCCCCGACAACTGGCTCTCCGACGGAGACGTCTGGCTGCGCAAGCGCGAAGAGGACGCAGTTGAAGTCCGCTTCGGCGGGCAGACTCATGAGTGGTTCGACAACGGCATATTCAAGGTCGTCCACTCCGGCTATGACACGGTCCTCGCCGTCCCCTACGACCTCTATATCACCGGCTACGGCACCAACTCGGTCAACAGACTGGTGCTCTGGAGCGCCAGCAATCCCCACAGCTTCGACATGGCAGCCTTCGCCAGAGGCGACTATGAGAGCGCCATGTACGAGAGCAACAAGGCACAGATCATATCCAAGGTGCTCTACCCCTCCGATGATCACATCGCGGGCAAGAAGCTCAGACTGCAGCAGCAGTACTTCTTCGTGTCAGCGTCGCTGCAGAGCATCCTCACTGAGCATCTGCGCCAGTACAAGACCCTTGCGAACCTTCCCGAGAAGGTCGCCATACACATAAACGACACCCATCCCGCGCTCTGCGTCCCGGAACTCATGAGACTGCTCCTGGACGAGTGCGGACTCGGCTGGGACGAGGCGTGGGACCTCACATGCAGGACCCTCTCCTACACCAACCACACCGTCATGGCGGAAGCTCTCGAGCACTGGCCCTGCGACCTGTTCGAGTCGCTGCTGCCGAGGCTCTACTCCATAGTCAAGGAGATCAACCGCAGGCTCATGGAGAAGATCACTGTCTTCTACCCCAATGACCCCGGCAAATGGGATTACATGCAGGTCATCTCCGGCGGCGAAGTCAGGATGGCCAATCTCTGCCTCGCATGCTGCCACATGATCAACGGTGTGTCCAAGCTGCACACCGACATACTCACCACGGACGTCTTCCATGACTACTATGTGATGGACAACTCCAAGTTCACCGCGGTGACCAACGGCATCGCCTACCGCAGATGGCTGGGACAGGCGAACCCGAAGCTCACGGCTTATCTCAAGGAGCTCATAGGCGACGGATTCATGAAGGACGCCAACGAGCTCGAGAAGCTGATGAAGTATGCCGACGACAAGACCGTCCTAGACAACCTCGACAGGATCAAGAGGGCCAACAAGCAGAGGCTCGCCGACTACATCGCAAAGAACAACGGGCTCATCGTTGATCCCGATTCTCTCTTCGACGTACAGGTAAAGAGACTGCACGAGTACAAGAGGCAGCTGCTCAACGCGCTCAACATCCTCAAGATGTACAACGAGATAAAGGCGGATCCCAACAAGGAATTCGTCCCCAGAACCTTCGTGTTCGCGGCGAAGGCATCCGCCGGCTACACCCTCGCCAAGGAGATCATAAAGCTCATCGTATCAATCTCCAACTTTGTCAACTCCGATCCGGATGTACGCGACAAGCTCAAGGTCGTGTTCCTGGAGGACTACAGGGTCTCGCTGGCTGAGATCATCATCCCCGCGGCCAACATCTCGGAACAGATATCCAACGCCGGCAAGGAGGCTTCCGGCACCAGCAACATGAAACTGATGCTCAACGGAGCTGTCACGCTCGGCACTCTGGACGGCGCCAACGTGGAGATCCTGGACCAGGTCGGCGAAGACAACATCTTCCTGTTCGGCATGACCACGGAAGAGGTCAACGCGCTGAGAAGGAACGGCTATGATCCGAGGAAGTACCTCACTCCCGAGCTCGACAGGGCACTGGATCTGCTGACATACGGTACTCTCGGCGAGAGGTTCGACGGGATCATGCATTCCCTGTTCAACGATTCCGGCTGGGCGGACCAGTACATGACGGTCGCGGACTTCACGAGCTACTCGGAAGCGCAGAAGAGAGTCTCCGAAGTCTATACGGACAGGGACAGGTTCAACAGGATGTCTCTGGTGAACATCGCGAACTCCGGATACTTCTCCTCCGACAGATCCATAAGAGAGTACTGCGACAGGATCTGGGATATGAAGTAAAAACACTTTACAGTAAGACCTAAAGGCTGCAGATCATCTGCAGCCTATTTTTTTGTGTTGACTGGATCGCCCGTCTGAAACTAAAATCTATTCAGAGAACCGATATTTCAACATAAACGGAGAATATGACCATGAAGAAAGAGATCAGAGAGAATCAGGCGCTGAATTCCCACATCCTGAACTTCGATTACGTTCAGAAAGGGATGACCGTGCCCACCTCCCAGAGCCCCATCGATCCCGCGGCGGGATCAAAGGTAGTTATGCCCTCCCCCGGATTCAGCGGAAGCGGCGTTCCCTTCAAGAGAGTTCCAGGAGTATCCATCCTGGAGAACGGAAAGGCGGAGATCACCTTCTTCGCTCCGGACGCCAAGAGAGTTGAGATCGCCGGAATAGGCGGCTCCATGCAGGGCAGATATGACATGGAGAAGCAGGACGACGGCTACTGGAAGATAGTACTCGACGAGGTAAGGAGCGGATTCCATTACTGCGTGTTCATCCAGGACGGGGTCATGACCTACAGTCCGGTGCTCCCCTTCGGTTTCGGCTGCTCCTATGTCATGAACTACTTCGAAGTTCCGGACGAGGATTCCGGATTCTATCTGCTGAACGACGTGCCCCACGGCACCATCCACATGGAGCTGATCCCCTCCTCCCGCACGGGGCAAATGCACGCCTGCTGGATCTACACCCCGCCCTCCTACCGGACGGATACG
>CACYBC010000092.1 GCA_902772615.1 uncultured Ruminococcus sp. | reverse complement strand
GGCATACGATAACAGATGCTCCGAAAGGATACCATCCACGCTGCATAGAGTTGCCGTCAGAAAGGGCCGATCATTTCGTTAAAACTAAATTTAGACGAAACAGCATGATCTCTTGCCCCCTCTTTGCCGATCATAACGATGTTTCCACCCAACCGAAACAAACGATCACTCTCTAAAAATTATCTGTTCTCCTGTTCAATTAAAAATTATCTGTTCTCCTGTTCAATTTCTGATCAGGGATCCGTCTCCCCTATTTCAGTCTTCTTAACGGCAAACAGCGCATCGCCCGGAAAACGATACACGGAATCGCAGACATACCCTCTCAGCCATAACTTTCCGTTTACATTCCTCAGATAAAGTCCCTTCGGAAAAGCATCGTCCTTTTCAAGCGGCTCAGACAGGACAGTGACTGCGCTGTCCGGGACTTCATGCGTTCCGCTGATGACGGAATTTCTGCTGATCTGCTGATCTTTCCATGCAAACCGGAGAAAAAGGCCGGTACTGGCATCGCATGGCTTGAGCTGCAGCTCCGGCAGTCTCCGGACCACTTCTTCAAGTGTCGCTCCTTCACTAAAACCGAGCTCACTCAGCGATATGATCACTATATCTGATCTCTCTGCCCGCTCTGTAGCGAACCCAGGATGAGAGAAGAACTCCTCCGCATACCTGTTGGTCAGTATCCCATTCTCTCTCAGCTTTTCCGATATCTTTTCCTTGGGAAACGGTTCGGGCTCAATGGTGAACAGTATCATTTCTCTCTCCGAAATCATGCTTTAGAAATCAATATACGACCTGTACTCTTTGCCTGCTTCTCTCTTAAGCAGGATCCAGTCTTTCCATCTGAGCGTTTCCTTATCTGAAAAAAGAAACAGGTGTAACTCGTTTCCCAGAGATACATGTTCAAACGGATCGTCTCCTGGATAGCCCCAGTCATCCATCGAATAACTTGACCGGCTCAACCCCGAGTATCTTATCCAGCCGGAGCAGATGTAAAACCCTGCAAGCTTCCCATCGGCAAATACAGCCCTCTGAGGAACGGGATCGAAATATCCGCAGTATGTTCCCCTGGCATCTTCACCGCTGTCGGAATCTGCAAGGAACATATGTTCTCCTCTTCTGCAGAATATCCATTCCGACTCCTGAGAATAGTATTCTTCCATCTCCTCCGCAGAGTATTCCTTCTCAGCCAGACGGATCCTTTTGCCGTCCTCCGATTCTACCTCGATATGCTTCCCGGCAAAGCCGATATCTTCTGCAGAGACTATCACAGCGTGTTTCATTTCAAGTTCCTTCCGCTAAAGCATTATCATTTTCGCTAAAAACTGTCTGTCCGTCTACCCATGATTCCTGAGGCACATCATGTATCCTGTCATCTTTCATATAATTACCGATCAGGAAAGGCGAATCCGGGTCATGCTGCATGCTCCTCTCCATCACCGCTGACGGATCGGCATTTGCGTAACAGTACCTGCACAGGTGTCTGCAGGTATTGTATGCTCCTATATCGCATGAAAGATAACAGGCGCACTCCGCTCTGGCGCCTTTCTTCTTGGGCGCTCTGAGCCTCTTTCCGATAGCCTTCTCGTAATCGCTGATACGCATGCATCCTCTGCAGTCAGCGCCGTATGCAGCAAGTTCGCCGCCTTCCGCACACGGTTTGACCGTCATGCCGTGTCCGGATGCGATCCTTATGATCTCTCTGCCCAGCATCAGACGCTGTTCCTTTGATACCTCACGAGCCTCCGGGAAGTTGCGCCTTACCTTTGGATAGAGATCGATAAAACTGATAACTGCCGTCTTGGTATATCCATCCAGCGCATCCGCCATCTGTTCAAAAGCACGCAGATGGTAATCCGCTGTATAACGGTCAGAGATGAAAATGGGATCATATCTCCATCCGACGGAATCGATGCCAACCATATCCGACAGCCTTCTGAAATCATCGAGCAGACGGTGCTTGTCGGGTACATTCGGTTCTATATCTCGTCCGTACGGTGTGATGGTAACGAACCAGTACTGACCGTAATCCTTCAAAAGATCCACATAAGGGAACATAGGAACTGGATTCTTCGTGCAGAAGCCTATCACATCAACAACAGAAGGATCGAGGCGATAACGGCTGACCTGATTCGGATCATATGGATTCCGGACACATACGAAGCCTTCCCTCAGTCTGTTTGCAAACCACTCAGAGTAGAAAGCAGGTATGTCTGTTCTCTGTCCTGTATTGATGATCAAAGCCTGTCTCCTTTTTCCGCAGCCGTGACCTGATACCGGCTTTTTTGATCAGCCGATTCTGTTTCCTATCCTGTCTGCAATCCTGATATAGCACATGCCGACAGCGATCAGAAATACCAGCAGGATCAGGATCCACCACACACATCCCATATAGGGCAGTTCCTTTGAAAAGCCGAATGCTCCCGCCGGACTCCCCCAATTCAGGAAAAAGTACGGATAGTTCACACCTGTGGCAAACTCCCACCCGCGTATATAGCCTATACCCGCGTATATTGCATAAAGCATAGGTGGTACGACGACACAAATGACATTTTTGCTTTTAGTACCGCTGCCGGATGCAGCAACGAAATAATCTGCGATCGCAGCCATAGGGACTACTACATGTGTCAGCGTATTGGGAATATTCCAAGCTTTGTTTCCCAGCACGGGAACGAGCAGCACTACAAACACGACGCCTGTCAATGTGATGGAGACAGTGCCAGCAAGTTTCACTGTATACCACGCATCTCCGATCTTTTTATTCCGCATCATCAGCCAGGCACCGACTGCGCAGACGACCGCAATTGCGACGTTCGACTGGATCGTGAAATACATGAACATCCGGCCGCCGCCCATGAAACTGTTCCTGCCGGCAAGAGCAGTCATAACCGTACCTGCGGCCGCTGAGAGGATCACCGTCATTTTCAGGGCGGTGCTTATTGTTTTTCTTTTGGGGGAGATCATATTCATTTTGATTTTTCGTTATAAGAGATTCCAGCTTACCCGTTTCAGTTTTTCAGGCAAGCTCGCGCCTACCGGCACGCTCAGGATACATATGTGATTTCAATCAGATAGTCCGCATTCTTCGGCTCAAAGGGCACCGAAATAAAGTCTTTCTTTTGGTGGTACAAGC
>CACYBC010000091.1 GCA_902772615.1 uncultured Ruminococcus sp. | reverse complement strand
CAGACCGAGATCTTCATCTTCAGCGGAGGCGGCCTTACCGAGGCAGCCTTCGAGGAAGGATTCGAGATCACATCCCTGACACAGCGTCAGGACTCGGATTATCTCACCAGCAGAAAATTCAGCACCGGCACCTGTGTGCCTTCTTCCGTTCCCCCTTCTTCAGACATCCTGTCACCTGAGTCATTCATGTACTGGTATACCGTGAAGGACGGCAGGGTCGTACTTTCCGATCTTTCCTATGTGTCCGTCAATTACGGCATCTGCATGTTCCTGCCGCCGGAATGGATCAGCGAATGCATCATAAGGGATAAGCCTGATGACACCTACGCGATGACAGCGTATGACGCCGAAAACAACGACCTTGTCACTCTTCTCGTTCTGGGCGTTGGCGACGACGCCTCCCAGTACACCTCGGAAGGTTTCGTGCTTGTCGGAAGCAGCTCATTCAACCGGTTCTACTGCAGATTCAACTGCACAGAGGAAGAATCGGAATTCATAAGAAACAATTTCTCTATTCTGAGATTGGGAGAAAATCAATGAAAAAAGTGCTTGTCGTTGAGGACGAATACTCAATCCGCGACGTGATAGCGATCAATCTGGACCGCGCCGGCTATGAAGCTGTCCGCGTGCCCTCCGCAGAAAGAGCTCTGGAAGTCTATAACGAAGCTCCCGACAGTTTCGATATAGCGCTTCTGGATATCATGCTGCCCGGCATGGACGGTCTTGAGCTCTGCAGGCAGATCCGCGAGACCAACAAGAACATCGGCATCATCATGCTGACCGCAAAGGTGCAGGAAGCCGACAAGATCCGCGGATTGTCAATCGGTGCGGATGACTATGTCACGAAGCCCTTCAGCATCAACGAACTGCTTGCAAGAGTCGAGGCGGTCGCCAGGCGCTCATCTGGCAGCAGAGACGCTGATTCCGTGCTGACACAGGGGGTCTTCACTCTGGACAAGAAGGCGCGCCGGGTGACCAAGAACGGCAAGCCCCTCGACCTCACACAGGTCGAATATCAGATAATAGAGTTCTTCTTCGACAATGCCGGAACGGCGCTGGACCGCGATTCCATACTCAACGCGGTCTGGGGCGAGTCATACTACGGCGATGTCAAGATCGTAGACGTGAACATCAGGAGACTCAGGATAAAGGTGGAAGACGACCCCAGCAACCCTGTCTATCTGCAGACGATCTGGGGGTTCGGATACAGGTGGTGCGCCACGTAAAAATGAAACCGTCAGGCAGAAAACTGATACCAGGAGGAGTCACCGAGAGGTGGGTCTATGTCACTCTGATCCCTACAGTGATCACAGTGATAGTGGCCTGCATCGCGGTGTTCTTCGCGTTCCGCAGAACTTATTACTTCTCAGCGGAGCAGTCCATGAAGTTCAGGATCGCCACTACAGTTGATTCGATCCCCTCCTCCGGTTCCTCATATGTGGAGCGCTACAGAAACATGGTGGAGCTGGTGGAGAACTTCTCCGAGACGGACAGATACGAACTCATGGTCCTAAGAAGAGACGGCTCGGTCCTTCTGACCTCCAGCGGCTTCGCCTATCCCGATGAGCTCTACCGCGACGACTTCATAGCGGCACAGAGTTCCGACAGCGGTTACGGTTCCCACATCGGAGACTCTCCTGCTGGAGAGCACATCATCTCAGCGACCCAGATGCTGGGTTACGGATTCGGAGATGCCGCGGCTGTAAGGCTCGTCAGTTCACTGAAACTGATAGACGGCAGGCTTCTCAGGAACGTCGGCATTTCCGTGCTGGTGGGACTCATCCTCATAGCACTGGTCAGCCTTACGGGAAGCCTCTACATCGCTTCCCTGAAGCGTCCGATCGACGCCATCGGAGACACTGCCAAGCTCGTTGCCGCCGGGCAGTTCGACACCCGCATAGACAACATATATTCCGGGGAGTTCGGTGAGCTTTGCGACATAGTCAACGACATGGCTGCGGAACTGCAGCGCACCAACAACCTCAAGAACGACTTCGTCTCATCCATATCCCATGAGCTGAGGACACCGCTCACATCCATCAAGGGATGGAGCGACACCATAAGCAATGTCTCTACAGACGACGAGCTGTATCAGCGCGGACTGACCATCATCTCCAGCGAGACAGAACGGCTGTCCGGGCTGGTCGAAGACCTGCTTGACTTCTCCAGGCTTGAATCCAAGAGGAAGCTGTCGAACGATCCGGTGATGCTGGATCTCGGAGCTGAGCTCTCCGATGCTGTGCTGACTCTCGAGCAGAGGGCTCAGAAACTGGGGATAAACGTCAAGTATTCCGAACCCGATGAACCGGTAATTGTCGACGCAGACAAGAACAGGCTGCGTCAGGTATTCACCAACGTATTCGACAACGCCCTGAAGTATTCCTCCCGAAAGAAAACGATAACCGTCAGGCTCACCACGGAGGGCGACAGCGCGGTCGTCTCCGTAAAGGACCGCGGTCCCGGAATACCGGCGGACGAGATACCCAGAGTCACTGAGAGGTATTACAGGGCTAGCAACTCGGTCTACGGCACAGGCATAGGTCTCTCGCTGGTAGACGAGATAATGAGATCACACGGCGGAAGCCTCCGCATAGAGAGCGAGCTGGGTCACGGCACCACGGTGTTCCTCACCCTTCCTCTGCACGGAAAGGCTGTGCCGTCTTCGGAGCAGTTATAATGAGTTTCAAGACATCCATCGGCGGACAGGCCGTGATAGAGGGCATCTCCATGAAAGGACCCAGGCTTACCTGTCTTGCTGTGCGCGAACCGGGCGGAGAGATCCGCACCGAGATATCCCAGACACCGTCAAATCCCGTGAAGGACATTCCCATCCTCAGAGGCGTTGTGGCCATGTACCTGGCGCTCAAGTCGGGCTATTCATTCATCATGAGATCCACCGACATCGCATTCCCAGACGGCGATGAGGAGGATAAATTCGACAGATGGCTAAAGGACCATCTCGGCGAGAAGATGAACCAGACCATAGGTCTCGTCGCCGCAGTCCTGGCAGGCTTTCTTTCCATCGCGCTGTTCGTGCTGCTGCCCACTGTCATAACGGGACTCATCGCCAGGGTGCTGCCCATCGATGGAATCAAGGCTCTGATAGAGGGTCTGCTGAAGATAGCCATCTTTCTGTGCTACCTCTACCTTGTTTCCCGCATGAAGGACATCAGGCGCGTGTTCATGTATCACGGTGCGGAACATAAAACGATCTTCTGCTTCGAGGCCGGAGAGGAGCTCACCGTTGAGAACGTCAGGAAGATGGGAAGGTTCCATCCGAGGTGCGGGACCAGTTTCCTGTTCATAACGGTGCTCATAAGCATCCTTATATTCTCATTCGTTCCCTGGGTATCCACTGCCATGAGGGTACTGTACAAACTGCTGTGCCTGCCGGTGGTCATGGGTCTGTCCTACGAGTGCATAAAATACGCGGGCAGGCATGACAATCTTCTGTCCAGGATAATGTCCGCTCCGGGGCTCTGGGTGCAGAGGATGACTGTGTTCGAGCCGGAAGACGACATGATCGAGGT
>CACYBC010000090.1 GCA_902772615.1 uncultured Ruminococcus sp. | reverse complement strand
GAGACTCATCCGTTCGCAAGGATAAAGGAAAGGGACAATGTATGCCTCACTCCGCATATGGCCTGGGGATCTTTCGAGGCGAGGAAGCGCTGCCTTGCCGATATAGTCGAGAACATACGCTCGTTCAAGCAGGGCGGAACAAGGAGCAGGATAGTCTGAACGTCGTTTCTCAGGGACCTTGCGTCAGTGTATAATGATCTAAAAAAAGATCGTCTTTTTTGAGGTTACAGCATTCATGAAGTTATTGTTCAGGTTATCCAGGGAGGCGGTAAGGTACCGCTTCTATTATGTCGTTGCCATCACCTCGACTTTGCTTCTCACGGCCGTCAACCTCACTTCTCCCCGAGTGCTTTCCGCGCTGACGGGGATAGTGAGCCGCGGCGTTCAGGAAGCCGACCTTAAGACCATAAGATTGCTCACGGTGGAGATACTGCTCCTGTATCTTCTCAGGGTCGTCTTCCGGTTCCTGAGCAACTATATGGCTCACAGGGCTGCCTGGTACCTTGTCGGAGATGTCCGCAGGAAAGTCTATGACAAGATGGAGAGGCTCGATCTCTCGTTCTTCCACGACAAGCAGACCGGAGACCTTATGAGCCGCGTCATCAACGATACAAGGGACTTCGAGCTGCTTTATGCCCATATCATCCCGGACCTGATGACCAACTTCGTCACATTTACCGGTGTGCTCCTGATCCTGCTGTCCATCAATGCAAGACTGGCGCTGTTCACATGCTTTCCGATCCCTCTGGTCCTTATAAGCGGGGTAGTCTTCTCCAAGAAGGTACAGCCGCTCTTCAGGGCGTCCAGAAGGAAGGAGGGCGAACTGAGCGGCAAGCTTCAGGACAACCTGTCCGGTGTGCACGAGATACAGTCTTTCGGAAAGGAGGACTTTGAGACCGTCAAATTCGGGGACAAAGTGTTCCAGCATGTGACGGCGATGCTCGCTGCGCTAAGGTCCAGCGCGATATTCCACCCCACGATAGAGTTCATCTCGTCGCTGGGAACGGTGCTGGTCGTGGCAGTCGGCGGCATCATGGCCTATCAGGGCAGGGTGGACGTTGAAGATATAGTGTCTTTCCTGCTCTATCTGGGTCTCTTCTATCAGCCTGTGGCAGGCCTTGCGACCCTGATGGAGAACATGCAGCAGTCCATGGCCGGAGCCGAGCGCGTCTTCACCATCCTTGACACGGAACCGGGCATCAAGGACAGGCCCGGCGCCAGGGACATCGAAAACTGCCGGGGAAAGGTGCAGTTCGAGGACGTCGAATTCTCGTATGAGAACGGTGAGAAGGTGCTGGACGGCATATCATTCACCGTGGAGCCGGGCAAGATGCTGGCTCTGGTGGGACCGACGGGCGTCGGAAAGACTACCATGACCCAGCTGATCTCGCGCTTCTATGAGCCTCAGAAGGGACATATACTTCTGGACGGCACCGACATAATGGATCTCACCGTCTCAAGCCTGCGCAGGAACATCTCTCCCGTGCTTCAGGACACGTTCCTCTTTAACGGCACGGTCAGTGAGAACATAGCCTACGCGGACCCGGACGCTACCATGGATCAGATAGTCGCGGCTGCCAAGGCTGCATATATCCACGACGATATCATGCAGATGCCTGACGGGTACGACACGCAGGTGGGTGAGAGAGGAGTCAAACTTTCAGGAGGACAGAAGCAGCGCATAGCCATCGCCAGGGCAGTACTCAGAAAGTCGCCCATAATCATACTTGACGAAGCTACGGCGTCCGTGGACGTCGAGACCGAAAGAAAGATACAGCAGGCCATAGGCGACCTTATCGGACAGAAGACCATCATTGCGGTCGCGCATCGCCTGTCTACCATAAAGAACGCGGACGAGATACTGGTCCTGGAGGACGGAAAGATCGCTGAGCAGGGAACTCACAGCGGTCTGATCGAACAGGGCGGCATCTATGCCAGGATGTACAGTATCCAGAGCGAATCCTAGAGTGATCAAAGAATATAAAGCGAGGTCTGAAATGAGCCGAAAACTGCGTCTGGAAGGCAAGAAAGCTGCTGTGACCGGGGCATCCAGCGGCATCGGAAGAGCCAGCGCCATAAACCTGGCAAAGGCCGGGTGTGATGTGGCGCTTATAGCCAGGGATATCGACCGCCTTAATGAGACTGCGGCTGAGATCAGGAAACTGGGAAGGCAGGCTGTGGTCATAACGGCTGACATAACGGACGGCGAGGCGGTCAGAGCGGCCGTGGAGACGGCGGTGAGAGAACTTGGCTGCATCGATATATTCCACTGCAATGCTGGGATATATCTGAGATGTCCGGCGAAGGATCTCAGGATGGATCAGATCAGGAAGCTCATGGAAGTGGACTTCTTCGGATGTCTCAACTGCGTATACGCCGTTCTGCCTCACATGCTGCAGAGAGGAAAGGGACATATCGTCACCACATGCTCGATGGACGGCAAGAAAGGAGTGCCTCCGGATGCGGCATATGTAGCTGCCAAATTTGCCATGAACGGATTCTTCCAGGTGATGCGTCAGGAACTGAGAGGCACCGGCGTCAACATCTCCATCATCTATCCGAGCAGGATGGATACACCTCAGATCAGGCACGTCGACTGTCCCGGCATAACACCGAAGGGCGATCCGGACATGGTAGGCAGGGCAGTGGTCAGGGCAGTGGTCAGAAATAAGGGGGAGATGATGGTCCCATGGTTCTCCTGCAAGCTGCTGGTGCTGGCTGAAGCGATCAGTTACCGCCTAAGTGAGTGGCTGATACGGGTAAACCATCTCGCCGGCACAGAGAACGAAGAGGAAGCCATAAACGAGGCTAAATAAAAGGAAAAACGGCATGTAAAGCCGTATAACTTTACATGCCGTAAACTGCAAGGAACGGAGATCCAGACATGCAGACAAAGTATATAACCGAGCATCTGCCTTTCCCCAAACGCAGCTCCGATTCAAACAAGGGAGATTACGGAAGAGTTGGCATAATCGCCGGCTGCAGAGGCATGGCCGGCGCCGGTGAGATGTGCACCAAGGCGTGTCTCAGGTCAGGCGCGGGGCTGGTCACCATCGCGTGCGCAGACTGTCTTGTCGAGGTATATGAGACGAAGCTCACGGAGGCAATGGTACGTCCGCTGCAGGACAGGGACGGACACATATCCGCAGCTTCCGCAGGCGGGATCATGGAGTTCATAAAGGACAAGGACTGCGTCCTTTTCGGTCCGGGTATAGGCAGGAGCAGCGATATCGCGCAGATACTCTCCGGAATACTCACGGACTATTCCGGAAAGCTCGTGATAGACGCGGACGGACTGTTTGCACTCAGCAAGGTAAAGCATCTGCTCGGAGAGACGCAGGCTACTGTACTTATAACGCCTCACGTGGGGGAGATGTCGAGACTTACCGGTATAGGGATCCAGCAGATTAAGAGCAGACTGGCCGGGACTGCGTCGGAATTTGCTTCGGAACACGGCATATGGGTACTTCTCAAGGATCATGTGTCTGCCGCTGCAGCTCCGGACGGAAGTGTAAGACTCAATACTGCGGGCAATCCCGGAATGGCCCGGGGAGGCAGCGGGGACGTGCTGGCGGGAGTCTGTGCCGGATTCATGTGCAGATTCAGTGATCCTCTCGACGCGGCGTCCGAAGCGGCTCTGGTCTGCGGCATAGCAGGGGACCTCGCCGCAGAGATCTTCGGGATGGAGAGCATGCTGCCCACAGACGCGATATCGCTGATAGGGGCTGCCATCTCCGAACCGGCAGCCAGTCATATCAGACACAAATAAAAAACGGGGCAGGAGTAATATGTACCCAGAATTCTGGACAAAGGATTAATAAGTTTTAGGTTTCCATGGACACCTTCCTGTACACAGCAGGAGGTGTCCAT
>CACYBC010000089.1 GCA_902772615.1 uncultured Ruminococcus sp. | reverse complement strand
GCAAAAAAGGCCGGATACGACGGAATACAGCTGCACGGATGCCACTCATATCTTATCAATCAGTTCGTCTGCCGGAGCACCAACCACAGGGATGACGAATACGGCGGCTCCGATGAGAACAGAGCGAGGTTCGCTTCAGAGATGATCAAAAAGATCAGGAAGGAATGCGGGGAGGATTTCATCATCTCGGTGAGAACAGTCGGCGCAGATCCCGATCTTGAATCCTGCGTCAATATAGCGGAGGATTATGTCAACGCGGGCTGCGATTACCTTCAGGTATCGAGCGGCATAAACGATCCCGATCCGTCACTGGATCTGAATGATCCGATGTACAACATCATCTGCGGGCTTGGAGTGCATTTCCACGACAGATTCGAGACCTGGGTGCCGGTGTCATGCGTCAACGGCATACATACGCCTGAACAGGTCAGGTACCTCATCGAGAACGACCTTGCCGATACCGTGGATCTCGGAAGAGCCATGCTCGCGGATCCCAGGTTCCCGCTGGCGGTGCTGGAAGGGGCGGAGTATTCAAAATGCTTCAGCTGCCCGAGATGCCAGTATGTCTTCGGGACGGACGACAAGTGCCCTGCAGCGGTCGTAAGGAACAGGAAAGAATAAACAGTTTCAGAACAGAAAGAAGAGGATCTGCATCGCAGATCCTCTTTTGCTGTATTTGCGGTTTTCAGGCGGTTCCCCTCGAGTAACTGAAATACCATCCGAGCAGGCAGAATGGCAAGGCGCCTATCACGTCTATCACGGAGTGCTGCTTTATCATGAATGTCGATACCGAGATCATGAATGTAATGAAGAACAGGAGCAGTTTTCCGGCCTTTGAGGAGAAATACTTCGTCCTTCCCAGAGCGATCATTGAGCCCACGGCCCATATCACGTGAAGGGAAGGAAAGATGTTAGTCGGATCGTCTATGGAGAACAGCAGATTCAGCGCGAAGACCAGCAGGCCGCTGCCTTCCACCGAATCCGGTCTCAGAGGCATCGTGGACGGATAGAACAGGAATACCGGGTAGACCGAGATCACGGTGATCATCAGGTATTTCACATACCTCTTCAGCTCCGTCATGTCGGTCAGTAAAAACAGAAGAACGGTGCCAGCTATGAATACGAACCACAGGCAGTAGGGTATCATGAACCACTTTACCAGAGGCAGAACCTCATCCAGCCTGCAGTATACTTCATTGTATCTTCCAAAGAGGGGGAAGTGGTTGGTGGTCTCATAGATGATCATGTGTATGACGGGGAAAATGAGCATCGTGATGCCGGACGGCAGCCACTTCCGCAGTTTATCGAACATGTAGCGAATGATCTCCTTACAGAGTTCTTTTTCTTATGGCCTGAGCGGGGCAGAGCTCCTGGCAGCAGTAACACCTGATGCACTTGGAGTAGTCATATACGGGAGGAGAGTCCTTGCCCCTGTCGAAATGCACGGCTCCGCCCGGAACGGGGCAGTGTCCGACGCATATGCCGCAGCGGACGCATTTCGATGTGTCAATGACTGGTCTGGACAATTTGGTCATGACCCTTGAGAACAGACCGAGGATGGAACCGGGACCGCCTGATCTGGAGACGTCGAAGGATGCGTTTCCGTACATGCGGAACAGTTCTCCTCTGGACACAGACCGTTCTTCACCGCCTCCAGACAGAGTGATCACCTCGATGTTCTCCTCTGTACATGTGCCTATGCCCGCAAGCTGTCCCTGATAGTTGGTGGGGACCAGAAGAGGATCGAGATCGACCAGCCAGCAGAACACTGTATCCAGAGCAACGGGGTCGGCGGAGAAGAGCATGACGTTCATTCTGACGGGATCTCCGGATGAGGGGCCGTTGCCCTCCATGGCGACGATGCCGTCCATTATGTGGAGCCTGGGCTTTACGGCTCTGTGGATGTCTGTGAGCATCCTCGCGAACACGGTGTCGTTGGGATATTTGACATGTCCCGCGGCTTTGTGCTGACCGCAGATGAAGCCGTAGGCGTTCTTGACGGCTCCGGTGATCCGTTCCAGTGCGTGGGTCTTCATCTTGCACAGATCTATCACGCAGTCTGCTTCGGTTATCTCCCTGGTGAACCAGAACTGCTTCGCGGTTGAGCCTTCCGGGAAATCCACGCTGACGGCTTCCGACATGTCGGCTATGGAAGCGCCGTACAGACCGTCTGTCAGTCCGAGGGCTGCGGCTGCGCCTCTGCAGCTTCCCATGGCAGGGGAGTCGCCGTATCTGACATTCGTGTATCCTGCCTCGCTGAGGATCCTCAGCATCCCTTTGATCACCGAGGGGTTCGTTGTAACGGCTTTGGATTCCTCGCTGCTGTGCAGGAAGTTGGGTTTTACCAGAATATTATCAGCGGGACCGGCAAAACTGCCGATCCCTCCGATAAGATCTATTCCTTTTTTCATAACCTCGTAGACGTGTTCCTCGGAGTAATCGTCACATCTGAGGACCGCTACTCTAGATCTTGCTTCGTTCATTGATTTATTCCATATAGGCTCTTACCTTCTTCAGCAGCTCCGGTATCGGCAGGTGCTGGGGACAGGCGTTCTCGCACTGACCGCATTCCACACAGTCGGCGATGTTGGCGCATGCCCTGTCGTAGTTGCGCTTCTGGGAAGCGGGATTGCGGAACTTCTGCGCTTCATTGTAGAGGCTGAATGCAGTGGGGATCTGGATCTGCATCGGGCAGCCTGCGGTGCAGTATCTGCATCCGGTGCAGGGGATGTTCTCGGAATGCTCGATGAGGTCCTTTATCTCCTCGACGGCTGCCTCAGCTTCCGCAGAGAAGGTGTTATAGTCATACTTGTTGGCTATGCGGATGTTCTCCTCCAGCTGCTCCATCTCGTTCATGCCGCTGAGCACTACCATGAAGCCCGGTTTGTCGAAGACATAGGAGAATGCAAGCTCCGCGTTGGAGATGTCAGCGAGACCGTGCTTCGCTTTGATCTCATCGATCTCGGGATAGTTGGGGAATATGAGGCTGCCGCCCTTGCAGGGTTCCATGACGTTGAGCGGAACGCCTTTGCTGAGCGCGAACTCGCGGCCTCTGTCTCCGGCCTGGATGTCCTTGTCCAGATAGTTGTACTGGATCTGGGCGAACTCCCACTCGAAGTCATTGATTATCTCGGTGAAGCTCTCATAGGTATCGTGGAAGGAGAATCCAAGGTGTCTGAGGACGCCCTGTCTCTTGAGGTCTCTCAGATAGTTCTTGATGTCGAAATGCTCGCACAGATAGTCCCACTGATCCTTGTTGAGACCGTGCATGAGATAGAAGTCGATGTGGTCGCTCTGCAGGCGGCTCAGCTGCTCGTCCAGCATCTTTCTGGGATCGAAGTCGGGCTGCCTGATGACGAGGGTGAAAAGTTTGGTGGCGATGTTCACCTTCCCGTGCATGTGGTTATTGGTAAGAAGCTTGCCGAGAGTCTTCTCGGAGAACCCGTTGTGATAGGGGAACGCGGTATCGTAATAGTTGACTCCGTTCTCATAGGCGTACAGGAACATCTTCTCGACCTTGTCATAGTCGATGTTCGACTGGTCACCGTCGATGACCGGAAGTCTCATCAGTCCGAATCCGAGACGGGAGATCTTCTCGCCCTGAAAATCAAAATACTTCATATTATTCACCTCTCAAGTAATGATCGAATCTAATAATAAGATTATATATCACTGTAACGGCTAATTCACCAATCCGGATGCCTGTTTTCTCCGATTCAGCCTCCGGACTTATTTATAGTTTGTTCAAAATTGACGGCAAATTAGACAAAAGAATCAACGGCGCGGCTCACAAATAAAGTCGAACAACCAATTATTTTCCGGAAGCTTCTCAAATATTTGCTTTATTGTAATCGTTGTGTTAAAAGATTGAGGGATGCGGCAAGTCACGCCGGCATCTATCTGAAACACAGGAGGACGATATATGTTTGACAGACTCAAAGAGCTTATCATGAACGAACTTGGCGTCGATGAGGCCCAGGTCAGCATGGATACCGATTTCTTCAACGATCTTCACTGCGACTCACTTGAACTCATCGAGCTCGTTAACTCGGTAGAGGAGGAGTTCGGCATCGAGGAAGTTCCGGAAGAATCACTCGGTACATTCAGGACCGTTGCCGATATCGTTAATTATCTGAAAGAAACCGT
>CACYBC010000088.1 GCA_902772615.1 uncultured Ruminococcus sp. | reverse complement strand
GGACCTGATAGGAAGCGTCTCGCCGCTGTTCTACATCCTCATACTTTGCACACTGCTGCTATGGGCCGTCCTGTACAAGACTCCGGCCGGCCTCAGGGTGAGGGTGGTCGGAGACAACCCGTTCATGGCCGGCTCAATGGGCATAAATGTATATAAGATCCAGTACATATCCATGATGGTGAGCGGCGCTCTCGCAGGCATCGGAGGGGCGTATCTTTCTATCGGAGATATAAACATGTTCAGCAAGGATATGGTCGCCGGCCGCGGATACATTGCCCTGTCCATGGTCATACTGGGAGGATGGAAGCCCGTGCCGGTAGCGGTCTGCGGACTGGTCTACGGCATAGCGCAGAGCCTGCAGTTCAGGATCCAGTCGGTATCCATCCCATCTCAGCTTGTGCAGATGCTGCCCTATGCGGTGACGATAATCGTGCTGTTCTTTGCGAAGAAAGGCGCCGAGGCTCCCGCAATGGAGGGAGTCCACTACTATCAGAAAGGTGAATAAACACCGGGATGACCGGTTTCAGGAGGGTTTATGAAAGTATTTCAGCATGCGATCATAGTTACGGTAAACAGCGATTTCGATGTCATCCACAACGGCACTCTCGCGGTGGAGGGAAAAAAGATAGCCTATGTGGGACCTCACAGGGAGTTCCCGGAATCGGAGACGGTGGACTGCTCCGGCAAGGTAATAATGCCGGGATTCATAAACGGTCATTCTCACATGCCAATGATATTCTTCCGCGGTTACACGGATGACCTGAATCTGCAGGACTGGCTTTCGAAGAAGATCTTCCCGCTGGAGTCCAGACATACTCCTGATACAGAGTACCACGGAGCCCTGGCTGCTGCCGCGGAGCTGACAAGGACCGGGACCACCACTGTGAATGACATGTATCTTCACGGAGAATATGTGGCCAGAGCCCTGAAGGAAGCAGGCCTTTCGGGCATCGTCTCGTCCTGCCTCATGAGCGGCAACGAACATGTCGGCGAAGTCCTGAAGAACGCTTTGGAGACTGCTGAGCGCTACAGGGATGACGAGGACATACGGACTGCCATCGCTCCTCATGCGGAGTACACCTGCACTCCGGAGGATCTCAGGTACTGGGGAGAGGTCGCAAAAAAGACCGGTCAGCCGATCCATATCCACTGCAGCGAGACGAAGTCGGAACACGATGAATGCGTGGGAAGACACGGGAAAACGCCCGTTGAACTGTTTGAAAGTCTCGGTATGATGGATAATCATATGCTCCTGGCGCACTGCGTATATGTTACCGAAAACGACATGGACATAATAAAGAAGCACGGTGCTTCCGTGCTCCATAATCCGATATCGAACCTCAAGCTGGCGAGCGGAGTGGCTCCTGTGCCCAGAATGCTGGAGAGAGGCCTTAAGGTCGCGATATCCACCGACGGACCGGCCAGCAACAACACTCAGGACATGTGGGAGGAGATGCGTGTCGCGGCACTCGTGCACAAGGGATATCTGAGGGATCCTCTGGTCATGGATGCCAGGACTTCCCTTTACCACGCGACAAAAGGCGCCGCTCTTGCTCTGGGATATGATGACCGCGGATCGCTCGAGGAAGGCATGAGGGCCGATTTCGTGGTGTTCAGGACCGATTCTCCAGCCATGAACATACCCACGGATATCGTGAATCTGATCGTCTACAGCGGAAACTCCCGCGACATAGTGATGACAGTAGCGGGCGGAGAGGTACTGTATGACAACGGTGAATACAGGAAGCTGGATATCGAGAAGGTCATGGGGGATGCCAGAGCAGATTTTGAGAACATCTTCCGTGACAGGTGACAAAAGATGATCAATCCCTATAAAGACAGCCCCAGACCGGAACCTGAAGAGATAGAAAGAAGAGCAGAACTGCTCAGGATCGCGTTCGCTGAAGACTATGAAAGATCTGCCAGGGGGGAGAAGATACGTCCGAGGCTTGGCGATGTCATGTCCATACAGTATATGAGGGAAAGACAGACTCTCAGTTTCGTACTGCACCCGGAACTCAAGGAGATCGCATATGAGATAGGTTACGGGATAGGGAAAGACATCTGTTCCGAGATGATAAAGGGAAAGACACTTCCTCAGATCATGCAGAGCAATCAGCCTATCGCAGAGGGCATCAGCTATGCGTTTGAAGAGATCGTGGAGGCTGATGAGAAGCACGCGGTATACCGTCATTATGAGTGTGCTGACTGCTACGGTCTGCCTGATATACATGACAAGGTCTGTGTATACGAAGCGGGCGTCGCGGCCGGGATGTTCTCAGAAGCGCTGGGAAAACAGTGCAGAGTAACTGAACAGAAGTGCTGCGCCAACGGAGACCCGTACTGCGAGTTCCTCGTTGAGGTCATGGATTGAATCCTGGGGCGGGATGTGGAATAATTATCGCAGAAACAAACTTACAGATTGGAGATCAAGATGGTAGAACTGACGGTATGCCCCATTTGCCATGAGGACAGCGCGTTCATAGAGACAGAGGGCGGGTGGTGCGTGTACGTGCAGTGCGGCCACTGCGGAACGCATACTGCATTTCATTCCTTCCACAGCGATGAGGAGAAGCAGAAGGCCGAGGAGGCGGTAGCGCATCTCTGGAACATGGGAAAGGTCATCGTGGAAGCAAGGACTGAGTAAAACTGATATAAAAAAACAATAACTCCGGCAGGATAAAGCCCTGCCGGAGTTTCTGTATGTTAAATGCAAATTAATAATCAGGTCTTTCTGCTGAACAGACCGCGGAGATCAGCCCAACGGAGCTTTCTGATCGCGATATCCAGTAGAGTCAGTGCGCAGCATGCCGCGGCTATTATCATGACAGGATCGCGATACACCACCGTATCGGAAGCTGTGGCAGACGCCAGTACATCAATATCATCGGTCACGACTCCTCCTGTTCCCGCAGCGAGCTGATCCATGAGGGCCCTTCCATCTGACGAGAAGGAATCGTACTCATCGGAATAATCCACAGAGAAGAAGGAGTTCAGGTAATCCAGGACATTTCCGTCCGCATCCTTGAGCGCGAAAGTGACGTCGTATGCGCCTTCTCTGTCCGCGATGAAGGCACACTTGAACGTGTTTTTCTGCGCCGGATTCATCGTCAGGGTGTGACTGCCGTAGATATTGGAGACCTGGATCTCAGCTGTCACCGGAACGGCAGATCCCGCAGTATGGAGCACAGCCGATATGGTCTTTCCTCTGTGGCTGATGTCGGCTGTCATTGAGGAGCCGTGAGGTTCTGTCGAGAGAGTAGTGGATATCATCCTGTTGATCATGGTCCTGCCGGCTTCGGAAGCGAACCAGGCCTGGCACCATCCGTCCGACATGTCGGAAGTGAATACGGCAGCCTTGCCCTTTCCGGAATCGCACACGGCATAGACCGGTACACCTTCCGATGTGGTGATGCAGGCTGTATTTCCTTCCTTGAGGACTGTGGGCATATATCCTCTGATGGCAGGCAGATCATAATCGGTCAGACCTTCCGTCAGGTCGCTGTCATGGGATATCACCAGTGTGCTCTCGCCCAGATGTACGGCACTCATTGCCTGCTGTTCCGCTTCTCCCAGAATGATGCCCGGCAGATCGTCGGACGTAGTGGCGTATGAGAAGTGGCCGCATCCGTCCTGAGCCAGTGCTGCAAGTATGGTGGACGGGAACCCCATTCCAATGGCGGAGACAGTGATCCCGTCGGCTGCCATCTGCTTTGCAACGGCGGTATATGTTTTGTCGGAAGGACCGCCGTCGGACAGGATGACAGCCATCCTTACGGCAGCATCGCTGTTGTACAACTCGCTGTATGCCATCTGCAGAGGCCTGGTGAATATCGTCTGGTTCATGGTACCCATGCCTGATATGCTCTCAGCGATCTGCTGCTTGAGCAGCTCGGTCGCGGGAGATAGAGGGAAGTTCATTACGGCGAACTGGTTGAATGAGATCAGACCGATGTAGTCTTTTGATGAAAGGGCGTCGACTACCTTGGTCGCGCCTTCCTTGGCCATCGTTATGTAGCTTCCGGCCATACTGAGCGATGTGTCCATAAGCAGCATGACGGCGATTGAATCACCCTTGCTCTGTTCGGTCACAGTGAAATCCACAGGCATGACCGCTTCCAGTTCAGTACCGACCATGTTTCCGTACATAAATGTGGAACCGCCGCCGCACAGCAGCAGGGAACGCCCCTGGATCTCAACATAGTCTCTGAGGATCTTGTCGAAGCCCTCGGGCAGTGTGGCCATATCTATGTTCAGCATGATGATGGCGTCATAGTTGCAGAGTTCGACCATGGTCGCGGGACACTCCCTGGTGTTTACCGCTATCACGGTGTACTCGTCGGAGAGGACGCTCTTCAGGGGAGCTGCATCTTCAACCTTGTTTGTTATGACCAGAATGGATATGGAACTGGACGCGTTGACGCAGCAGTAACCCACGTCGTTGCGGTTGTTGGAGTTGTACTGTTCGCCTGCGGAGACAGTGATGTTGTAGGTGTGTTTGCCGGCTTCCTCTATGGGCATCGTGAACTCGAATGTGTTCTCTCCCTCGGTGACGACGGAGCGGAGTTCCTTGATGGCATATGCGCTTTTATTCAGGCGCAGAGTGACCGGAGCGGTGC